>NZ_JBRREH010000030.1:0-49652 GCF_056760175.1 Stenotrophomonas sp. STEN021
GCGGGCGCCCCGCCGGGCGGTTGCGTGTTTGGTGCGCGGGGGGGCGGGCGCCCGCCGCGCGCCCCGGCCCCGCACTAGCCTTCCGGTCTCGCCTGGTGTGCGGCCCCGCCCCCCCCGGCCCCCACAAAATGAAACAGGACTTCATAAAGCAAAAGGCCGACGCTTGCGTCGGCCTTTTCGTTACCCTCAGCGACCGCTGCGGGTCTTGCTTCCGGTGCCGCTCGGCGGCGGATCGGTCGGCTTGCTGGTGCCTGCCGGCGGCCGGGTGCCACCAAAACCAGCGCCCATGTTGCGCTGGAATTCCTGCCACAGCTCCAGGTTGCGTTCGGTGAGCTGGTTCATCATCGCCCACGGCGTCTGCCCGAGCAGGTTGCCCATCTGCTGGCGGAACTGCTGCTGCTGGTCCAGGAACACCTGCATGCTGCGCTCCAGGTAATTGCCCATGAAGCCCTGCAACGAGTCACCGTAGAACCGGATCAACTGGCTCAACAGCTGGGTGGACAGCATCGGCTCGCCGTCCTGCTCCTTGTCCGCAATGATCTGCAGCAGCACCGAACGGGTCAGGTCGTCGCCACTCTTGGCGTCGCGGACCTCGAAGTCCTCACCGTCCAGGATCAACTGGCGGACGTCTTCGATGGTGATGTAGCTGGAAATCTCGGTGTCGTAGAGCCGGCGATTCGGATACTTCTTGATGATGCGGGTCGCAGCCATTAAGCAGTCACTCGTCACGGTAGGTGCGCAGCATGGCGCAGTGCAGCAGGGCTTGCAACCGCCAAAAGTACAGGTTGCAAGCGTCGGGGAACTCCAGGTTTGTTGCGCAACATGAATCGCCATGTTGTGCAACATGGCGTGGGCGGTCAGCAACTGGCTGTCACCAGCCCATGTGGTGGCCACCGTTGATGTCCAGATTCGAGCCGGTGATCCAGCTGGCTTCCTCGGCAACCAGGAAGGCGACCGCGTAGGCGATCTCCTCCGGCTTGCCCAGGCGCCCGGTGGGGATGTCGGCAATGATCTTTGCCCGCACTTCCTCGGGTACGGCCATCACCATGTCGGTGGCCACATAGCCCGGCGAGATGGTGTTGACGGTAATGCCGAAGCCGGCGTTCTCGCGCGCCAGGGAGATGGTGAAGCCATGCATGCCGGCCTTGGCGGCAGCGTAGTTGGCCTGGCCGTACTGGCCCTTGAGGCCGTTGATCGAGCTGATCTGGATGACCCGGCCCCAGCCACGCTTGCGCATGCCTTCGATCACCGGGCGGGTCACGTTGAACACCGAGTTGAGGTTGGTGTTGATCACCTCATGCCACTGTTCCGGGCTCATCCGGTGGAACGTGGTGTCGCGGGTGATGCCGGCGTTGTTGACCAGGATTTCCACCGGCCCAAGTTCGGCTTCGGTGGCCTGGATCAGGGCACGGCCGCTGTCCGGGTTGGATACATCGCCCTCGAACAATGCGATGTCATAGCCCTTGCTGCGCATCGTCTGCTGCCACTGCTGCGCCTTTTCGGCGTTGCGGTAGTTGGTGGCGACGCGGTGCCCTTGATCGACCAGGCGTTGGCAGATGGCGGTACCAATGCCGCCGGTACCACCGGTGACCAGTGCGACGCGCGATGTCATGGGCTCAACTCCAGGGCAGATGTGCAGGGCAGTCCCCGATTCTAATGAAACTGCGCTCAGCCCGGGGGCTGCATCGGGGCGCGAAGTGAGGTTTTTTGCAGCCGGGCTGGGTCAAAGGCGGCTGCGGCATGCTGCAGTACCTCGGCTACGCTTGCTGCAGCATCCAATGCGCCGGGTTGCTGGCCCAGTGCCGCCCATAGCCAACGCAGTACCGGTACCGGCTGAGCGCTGTCCACTGGGATGGCAGCCTGCGACTTGGACAGCTTCTGCCCAGCGCTGTCCAGCAACAATGGCAGATGCAGGTAGTGCGGGGTGGGCAGGCACAGCGCCCGCTGCAGCAGGATCTGCCGGGCAGTGGAGTCGATCAGGTCAGCGCCACGTACCACGTGGGTGATGCCCTGCTCGGCATCGTCAACCACCACGGCCAGTTGATAAGCCCAATAGCCATCGGCGCGCAGCAGCACCACGTCGCCGACCTCCCGGTCCACATCCTGCTGCTGCCGGCCCTGCAGGGCGTCGTCGAAGCTGATATCGCTGCCGTCGGCCACGCGTAGACGGATGGCCGGTTGCGGACGCTGTTGGCTGGCGACGCAGTGGCGGTGGATGCCGCCTTGGCTGGCCAGGTCGGCGCGACTGCAGTGGCATGCAAACGCCTTGCCCTGGTCCAGCAACTGGTTGATGGCCGCCTTGTAGAGGGCGTTGCGCCGGCTCTGGTATTGCACCGGCAGGTCAGAGTGCAGGCCGAACGTGGCCAGCGTGGCCAGCTGTGAATCGACTGCGCCGGGGACTTCGCGAGGGGGGTCAACGTCTTCCACGCGCACCAGCCATTGGCCGCCGGCATGGCGGGCCAGCAACCAGCTGCCGAAGGCAGCCAGCATTGAGCCCAGGTGCAGGGAGCCGGTCGGGGAGGGCGCAAAGCGACCGCGGTAAGGAATGGCTGGCATCGAAACTGAATCGTCGGTCAGATTAATGCTTGAATTCAAGCTGTCTGCGCCGCAAATTGGCTCTATCTCCAATCCTTATGGATATGTTTCCCATGTTTACCCGTATCGGGCTGTTTCTTCTGACCAACGTTGCTGTGCTGATCCTGGCCAGCGTCGTCATGTCCATCCTGGGCGTGAACTCCTCGCAGATGAGCGGCTTGCTGGTCATGGCGGCCATCTTTGGCTTCGGTGGCTCGATCATCTCGCTGTTGCTGTCCAAGTTCATGGCCAAGCGCGGCACCGGCGCGGTGGTCATCACCGAGCCGCGCAACCAGACCGAGCGCTGGTTGCTGGACACCGTGGCCCGCCAGGCCAAGGCCGCCGGCATCGGCATGCCGGAAGTGGCGGTGTACGACGCCCCTGAGATCAATGCCTTTGCGACCGGCGCCAACCGCAACAACGCGCTGGTGGCGGTATCCACCGGTCTGCTGCACAACATGAGCGAGGATGAAGCCGAAGCCGTGCTGGGCCATGAAATCGCCCACGTTGCCAATGGCGACATGATCACCATGGCGCTGCTGCAGGGTGTGTTGAATACCTTCGTGATCGTGCTGGCGCGTGTGGTCGGCGGCATCATCGACAGTGCGCTGTCGGGCAACCGCGAAGGTGGCGGCCGTGGCTTTGCGTACTACATCATCGTGTTTGTGCTGGAGATGGTATTCGGCCTGTTTGCGACGATGATCGCGATGTGGTTCTCGCGCCATCGTGAGTTCCGCGCCGATCAGGGCGGTGCCTCGCTGGCCGGTCGACAGAAGATGATCGCCGCACTGGAGCGCTTGAAGCTCAACCACGGCCAGAGCACTTTGCCGACCCAGATCGCCGCTTTTGGTATTGCCGGCTCGGCTGCAAAGAAGCTGTTCCTGAGCCACCCGCCGCTGGAAGAGCGGATTGCCGCGCTGCGTTCCTCGACCGTCGCCTGAGGGCAGCTCCGGTGTGATCCGTACGATGCGGACGCTGGTGCAACCGGCAATTGATTGAAGACAGCGCCCCGCAAGGGGCGTTGTCTGTTTTTGTGTTGCTGCTGGTTCCAGGCGTGTTGTCTGCGGGAGCAGCGTCAGCCGCGAAGCTGGTGTTGCTGGAGCGCAGGCAATCTGCGTCATTGATGATTCTCTTGCTTCGCGGCTGACGCCGCTCCTGCAAAAGCACCCGCAAAAGCTGTGCCCGCAAAAAAACCGATGCCAAGGGTTTGGCATCGGTTTCGAGGTGGCTTGCAGCTTATGCCAGCTGGATCAGAACTTGGGATCGAACTCGGCGGCGTAGCCGGTGTTGACGATGACCTTCTGCAGGGCTTCGCACACCTTGATGTTGCCGGCCACGACCTGCTGGGTCTCCGGGCCGCGCGAATCCATGCGGTCCAGCGGGGCACCGCGGTAGTTGCAGACCTTGCCGCCTGCTTCGCGGACCAGCAGCACGCCGGCAGCGATGTCCCATGCCTTCACGCCTGCTTCGAAGTAGGCGTCGGCGCGGCCGCAGGCCACATAAGCCAGGTCCAGCGCGGCGGAGCCGGTGCGGCGCACGTCTTCCGCCTGCACCAGCAGGGTGTCGACGGTCTTGAGCTGGCTGCTGGCGCGGCTGCGTTCGCGCGGGGCGAAGCCGGTGTGGATCATCGTGCCTTCCAGGTCCTTG
This sequence comes from Stenotrophomonas sp. STEN021, assembly GCF_056760175.1. NCBI lineage: Bacteria > Pseudomonadati > Pseudomonadota > Gammaproteobacteria > Lysobacterales > Lysobacteraceae > Stenotrophomonas > Stenotrophomonas sp. STEN021. The sequence continues at coordinate 4,222 of NZ_JBRREH010000030.1, forward strand.
CGGTCAGACACGCGCAGGCGGCGGTCGTTGAGCACGGCACCATTGCCCTTGGAGGCGGTGAACAGTTCGTTGCGCAGCGGGTCGAAGATCACCGCGTCGGTCGGCTCGCCGTTTTCAACCAGGGCGATGGAGACGCAGTAGTGCGGGAAGCCGCGCAGGTAGTTGCTGGTGCCATCCAGCGGGTCGATCACCCACATCATGCGGTTGACGCCCTGCAGGCCGCCTTCTTCGGCATAGATGCCGTATTCCGGATAGGCGCGCTTGAGTTCCTTGACGATTACTTTCTCAGCGTCGGCATCGACTTCGCTGGCGTAATCCATCCGACCCTTCTGTACCACATTGAGGGCTTCAAGCTTGTTGATGTTGCGGAGCAGGACGTTGCCGGCGAGGCGAGCGGCCTTGACCATGACGGTTACGGCGGGTTTCTGCATGGCTAAAGGCTCCCGTGAGGGCAGAGATCGGATTGGCGGGGGAAAAGAGCAGGTCCGGCGCAAAGGCCGGCCGCGCAGTTTACCATCTACAGCTGTCTCGCTCCTGATTTTTTAACGCCATGTCTGTTTCCGCTCATATTCGATTCGTTCTTGTTGGCACACAGCACCCCGGCAACATCGGCGCGGCGGCCCGTGCGATGAAGACCATGGGGCTGGCGCGGCTGGTGCTGGTGGCCCCGGAAAAGCCCTTGGACGAGGACGCTTTCCGGCGCTCGGCCGGCGCCGAGGACGTGCTTGGCGATGCGCCGGTATATGCAACGCTGGCCGAGGCGGTGGCTGATTGCCGCCTGGTAATGGGCTGCACCGCGCGCGCGCGGCGGGTGCAGTTGGAAGAGCTGCTGCCGGAAGTTGCGGGTCAGCGCGCTGTGGCCAAAGCCGGCGAGCCTGCCGAGGTGGCCTTTGTGTTCGGTCGCGAGCGCACCGGTTTGACCAACGAGGAACTGCAGCTCTGCCACGCGGCGGTGCACATCCCCTCCGACCCCGAATTCAGCTCGCTGAATCTGGCAGCCGCGGTACAGGTCCTTGCTTACGAAGTGCGCATGGCGGCGTTGGAGTCGCAGCCCGGCAAGGCGGCGCCGGTACCGGTGGAGGCTGGTCAGGACGAGGCACCGGCCAGCCATGCCCAGTTGGAGGGGATGTTTGGCCAGTTGGGCGACACCTTGGAGCAGATTGATTTTCACAAGGGGCGCGCCCCGGAATCGGCCATGCGCAAGCTGCGTCGCCTGTTCATGAAGGCCGAGCTGTCCGAACAGGAAGTGCGCTTGATGCGCGGCATTCTGTCGGACGCCCAGCGCATGGCGCGATTGGCGGGCGAACACGGAAAGTGAGTTGTTCGTCACATTAATGTAAAAGCCGGTAATCTGTGGGGATGGATTAGGGGGGGTGTGTTTTGGGTGTCTTGCGCTGGCTTGGGGGAGCCGTACTGGCACTGGCTGCGTTGCAGCCTGTGTCAGTCTGGGCGGTTGATCGTTCAGTTCTGGTATTGGGGCGGATCAGTGATGATCCGAAGGCGCATTACGACCAGCTCAAACCGCTGCTGGACTACGTGGTGCCGCGAATGCGCGACGTCGGGATCGTCGAAGGGCGAATCCTGATGGCCAAGGATGCGCAGCAGATGGGCAGCTATCTGCGGCGCGGCCGGGTCGACTGGGTTACCGAAACAGCCGGGACGGCGATGGCGCTGGGCCAGCGCGCGGCTGCCAAGCCGCTGCTGCTGACCGAGCGCAACGGCGTCGGCAGCTATCACAGTGTGTTTTTTGTGCGTCGCGACAGCCCGGTGATCACATTGGAGGGCCTGCGCGGGCGCACCTTGGCGCTGCAGAGTGCGTTGTCCACCAGCGCCTACCTGGTGCCAGCAATGGAGCTGCTCGACCACGACCTGCAGCCGGAGATCCTGCTGGATCCACGCGACACGCCCGCCCAGGACTCGGTGGGTTATGTGTTCGCGCGTTCGGAATTGAATATCTCTACCTATGTGCACAAGCGGGTGGTGGATGCCGGGGTGATCAGCAGCATTGACTGGAGCGACAACCAGGCCATGCCGCCCGCGTTCCGTCAGGACATGCGGGTGCTGTATCGCAGCGAGCCGATCCCGCGCGCGGTGGAAATGGTGCGCGCTGATCTGGACCCAGTTGTGCGTGATCGCCTGCGGCAGGTGTTGCTGCAGGCCAGCAGCGACCCTGTGGCCGGTCCGGCGCTGGCCAAATTCTTCGGCACCACCGGTTTTCACCCGGTGGACGCGGCCAACCTGCGCGCGCTTGAGCGGTTGCGGCGTGGCCTGGTGCGCATCCGGATGGAGGTGGAATGAGCAGGCCTCGGTTTGGATTGCAGGCGCGCTTCGTACTGGCCAGCGGAATGGCGTTGCTGGTGGTGCTGGTGATCGTAGGCCTGATGATGGTGCGGCAGGCGGCAGCACAACGTGAGGCGCTGCGTAACAGCGGTGAAGTGCTGAGCCAGGTGTTTGATCAGGGCGTGCGTGAACGTGGGGCGGCGTTGGCGGATGCCCTGGCCGATACGCTGGTCAATCCCTTGTACTACTCGGATCTATCCGCCATCGGCAGCCTGGTGCGCAACACCGCCCGGCAGAAATCGGTCAGCTATGTATTGGTGTACGACCCGGAAGGCCGCCTGATCCATGATGGCTCCTTTGATGTTGCTGGCTATGGGCAGCCCATGCAGGACCCGTTGGCGGCGGCGGCGGTGGCCACCGGCAAGCCGCTGGTGCAGGAGTCGCCGTCGATCCTGGAAGTGGATGTGCCGTTGTCTATCGGCAAGCAGCGCTTGGGTGGTCTGCGTGTGGGCATGAACCTGGCCCCGGTGCGGGCACAGGAGGCTGAATCCATGCGGGCGCTGGAGCAGCGCATGCAGGAAGCCCAGCGACGTGAGCTGCTCTGGGCAATGGGCTTGATGGTGTTGTTGATAGGCTTTGCCAGCGTGATGGCGTTCTACGTGCAATACACGCTGGTGCGGCCCATCCGCTGGCTGGGTGCGGCGGCGCGACGCATCGAGCGCGGGGATTATCTCATCGAGGCGCAGTCGACCCGGCGCGGCGATGAAATCGGTGAGCTGCTGCGCACCTTTGACCGCATGAGCCAGAGCATTGCCCGGCATGACCGTGACGTACGGCAGATGGCCTATACCGATGCGCTGACCGGCCTGACCAATCGGCTGGCCTTCCGCGAGGCATTGGATCACCGCTTGTTGGAGGCACAGGCGGCCGGGCGTGGACTGGCGCTGTTGTTCATCGATATCGACGAGTTCAAGCGGGTCAACGATACGTTGGGGCATGAGGCCGGTGACGATGCTTTGCTGCAGTTCGCGCAGCACATCGCAACGGCGGTCGAGCAGATCGGTGGGGATGATGCCCTGCTGGCCCGTTTTGGTGGCGATGAGTTCGTCATCCTGATTGGCCAGGGTTCGCGCAGCGCCGCTGAAGTTGCCAAGCAGCTGGCGGATAGACTGGTGATCGACCTTGCCAAGCCGCTGCGGGTACAGCAGCGCGAGATCTTCCTGGGCAGCTCGATTGGCATCACCTTGTTCCCGGAAGACGCAATGGATGCCACGGCCTTGCTGAAGAATGGCGACATCGCGATGTACCAGGCCAAGCTGGCCGGGAAGAACTGTTTCCGCTACTACAGCCGGGCCATGGACCATGCGGTGGAGCGGCGTCTGCATCTGGAGCAGGAGTTGCGCGGCGCCTGGGAGCGCAATGAGCTGCGTCTGGTGTACCAGCCGATTTTCCGTACCCGTGACCGCATGCTGTGCGGCGCGGAGGTGTTGCTGCGCTGGGACCACCCGGTGCTGGGGGCGATTCCGCCTTCGTTGTTCATCGACGTGGCCGAGCAGAGTGGCCTGATCCAGGTGCTTGGGCCCAAGGTTCTGCGGACTGCCTGCGAACAGGCCAGGCAATGGCCGCGCAATTCAATTGGTGAGGAGCTGTTCATTTCGGTCAACGTCTCACCCAAGCAGCTGCGCAATGGCAATCTGCTGCAGGAGGTTGAGACCAGCCTGCTTGGGTCCGGTCTTGCCGCTTCGCGGCTGCACCTGGAGCTGACGGAGACCGCGGTGATCGGTGATGAAATGCTGGCGGTGTCACTGCTGGAGAAGTTGCATCGGGCCGGGGTAAAGGTCTGGCTGGACGACTTCGGCACTGGCTTCTCCGGGCTCAGCCATCTGCGCCAGGTGCCAGTGGACGGGGTCAAGATCGATCGCAGCTTCGTAGCCGACATGGAGCGTGATGCCGACGATCTGGCGCTGACCACCGCGATCATCGCGATGGCGCACGCTTTGGGAATAACGGTTGTAGCCGAAGGGGTGGAGCAGGAGGCGCAGTTCGAGTTGCTCAGCCAGCGCGGATGTGACCTGGTCCAGGGGTATTGGCTGGGCCGCCCCCTGGATGCGCCCGGATTGGTGGGCCTGCTGGAGCAGGGGGCGATGGCGGCGTTGCGTTGACCTGGTCGCCCAGGCGTCGCCGGGCAGATCAAGCCGCCGGCACCCGGGCCCTCTGTTCTAGAGCGGTCGCTTGCTGGTGTCGCCGGCAATCTCGCGCACGAGCTTGGGTACCAGGTAGCCAGACAGCCGGGCCATCAGCCCGGCATGCAGGGCCAGTGCCTGCTCGTCGCTGACCTCGAAATGGGCCGCACCCTGCACCTTGTCCAGCTGATATAGGTAATAAGGCATCACCCCGGCGGCAAAACTGCGTTCACTCAAGGCCGCCAGCGCATCGAGCTCGTCGTTGACGCCGCGTAGCAATACCGCCTGGTTGAGCAGTTGTGCGCCGGTGGCGCGAATGCGGGCCAGGGCGGCATCCACCTGGGCGTCGAATTCATTGGCATGGTTGGCATGCAGCACGAAGGCCACCGGCCAGGGCAGGCTGGCCAACCACTGCACCAGGCCGTCGTCCACGCGCTCGGGCAGGACCACCGGCAGGCGGCTGTGGATGCGCAGACGCTTGATATGGCCGATGGTGGCCAGGGCATCGGTGAGCTCGGCGAGTTTGGAGGTGTTCAGCGACAGCGGGTCGCCTCCGGACAGGATGACCTCGTCGATGTCCGGGTCAGCCGCGATCGCCGCCACCGCCTCCTGCCAGCCACCCTTGGCTGCGTTCTCGCCGGCATAGTCGAAGTGGCGGCGGAAGCAGTAGCGGCAGTTGATCGCGCAGCTGCCGGTGGCTACCAGCAGGGCGCGGCCGCGGTACTTCTGGATCACGCCGGTGGCCTTCTTGGCCGCGCCGTCGCCGACGGCGTCGAAACTGAACCCGGGCACGATCCGCATCTCGTCGGTGATCGGCAATACCTGCCGCAGCAGCGGGTCGGCCGGGTCGCCATGGCGCATGCGTGCAACGAAACCGCGCGGTACCCGCAGCGCGAACTGCGCCAGCGCTGCGGTGGAGACGCCCACCGCGTGGGCATCCAGACCCAGTACTGCCAGCAGCTCGGCCGGGTCGCGGATGGCTTGGCGCCAGTGCGCCTGCCAACGGTCGTCAGGCAGGGGCAGGATGGCTTTTTCTGGAGTGAGGGCGGGGGCTGCGGTTATCATTGGCGGTCAGAAAAACAGATGGCCCACCAGACGGCGGGCGTTCCATTCTAATCCGGCCGCCCGCACCACGCGGCGGTTTTGCCAATTCAGGAGTTTCAGCATGGCCAGTTACGGCATGAACGACGTAAAGAACGGGATGAAAATCCTGGTCAACAACCAACCGGCTGTCATCATCGACACCGAGTACGTCAAGCCGGGCAAGGGCCAGGCGTTCACCCGCGTGAAGTACCGCCTGATCAAGGACGGCCGCACCCAGGAAGTGACCATGAAGTCGACCGATTCGCTGGATGCAGCGGACGTGGTCGATACCGACATGAACTTCATGTACAGCGATGGCGAGTACTGGCACTTCATGGACCCGGAAACCTTCGAGCAGGTGCAGGCTGACAAGGCCGGCATGAACGGTGCCGAGAAGTGGCTCAAGGGCGAAGAGTCCTGCGTGGTTACCCTCTGGAACGGCACCCCGATCGACGTGACCCCGCCGAACTTCGTCGAACTGAAGATCGTCGAGACCGATCCGGGCGTGCGCGGTGACACCTCCGGCGGCGGCGGCAAGCCGGCCACCCTGGAGTCGGGCGCCGTGGTCCGCGTCCCGCTGTTCGTCAACCAGGATGAAATCATCCGCGTTGACACCCGTTCGGGCGAATACTCGGCGCGCGTCAAGTAAGCCATGCCAGAACCGGCCAGCGTCAAGCAGGCAGTCGAGGAGCCGGTCCGTGAGGACCGGTTTCCGCATGACCGGGTGGTTTTCTTCTGTGATGCGGTGTTTGCCATCGTCATCACCTTGCTGGCCATCGAGCTGCGGCTGCCCGGGCGAGAGCTGATCGAGCGGCTCGGTGCCGACGTCGCCTATGGCGAGTTCGTCACACTGTTTGTGTCGTATTTCGTCAGCTTCTTTGTCACCGGGCTGTTCTGGTCGGGTCATATGTTGACCTGGAAGTACGTGACCCGGGTCAATGGACGCTTGGTCTGGTTGGCCCTGCTGCAATTGTTCTTCGTCGCGCTGATGCCATTTGCGACACGCGAGTATTCGGTATCGGTGTCCGAGCAGCGGCCTGAACGCTTCGTGTTTTACGCGGTGGTGCTGACCGGCATGTCGTTGTTTTCATGGCTGGTGCGGCGACGGGTAGTTGTGCAGGAAGGCCTGGCGGCCAAGCTTGGCCGCGCGCAGACGCGCTGGTTGTTGGTGCGTGGCCTGATTCCGTTGATTGTTTTTGCCTGCACCATCCCGCTGGGCTTTTTTCTGCCGGCGGGGGTGGGGGCGTATGTGTTCGGGTTGATCCTCCCGTTCTCGTTCATCGCCAAGCGTTGGATCTTTGCCAAGGGTGACTGAGGCAGGTGCGCGCAAGGCCCCGTAGTGGCAGGAAGTAATGCAATGACGACAAGCCAGACCGCACCTGAAGCGTGTGATGTTTTGATCGAAGCCGGCTACGTGGTGCCGGTGGAACCGCATGCGGTGGTGCTTGAAGACCACGCGGTGGCGATCACTGAGGGTGTGATCGTGGCGCTGTTGCCACGTGCCGAGGCGCGCGCGCGCTTTGCCGCCAAGCAGGTTGTATCACGTCCGGAAGCGGCGCTGATCCCTGGCCTGGTCAATGCCCACACCCACAACCCGATGACGCTGCTACGCGGCATCGCCGATGACCTGCCGCTGATGACCTGGCTGCGCGAGCACATCTGGCCGGTGGAAGCGGCGGTGATCGGGCCGGAGTTCGTTGCTGACGGCACCACCCTGGCCATCGCCGAGATGCTGCGCGGCGGTACCACCTGCGCCAATGAAAACTATTTCTTCGCCGATGTGCAGGCTGCCGTCTACAAGAAGCATGGTTTCCGCGCGCTGGTGGGCTCGGTGATCATCGACTTTCCCAGCGCCTGGGCCAAGACCGATGACGAATACTTCGCCCGCGCCACCGAGCTGCACGATACCTGGCGCGATGATGCGCTGATCGGCACCGCCTTCGCGCCGCATGCGCCGTATACGGTGAGCGACGCCAATTTCGAGCGGGTGCGGATGCTGTCCGACCAGCTCGACAGCCGCGTACACCTGCACACGCATGAAACCGCACAGGAAATCACCGATTCCATCGCCCTGCACGGGCAGCGCCCGCTGGCACGCCTGGATCGTCTGGGCCTGGTCAACGAGCGCCTGATCGCGGTGCACATGACCCAGCTCACCGAGGCGGAAATCCACCTGTGCGGCGAGCGCGGCGTCAGCGTGGTGCATTGCCCGGAGTCGAACCTGAAACTGGCCTCGGGCTTCTGCCCGGCCTGCGCACTGGTCAAGGCCGGCGTGAATCTGGCGATCGGCACCGACGGCTGCGCCAGCAACAACGACCTGGACATGTTCAGCGAGAACCGCACAGCGGCCATCCTCGCCAAGGCCGTGGCCAATGACGCCACCGCACTGGACGCAGCCACCACGCTGCGCGCCTCCACGCTGGGCGGCGCCCGCGCGCTGGGCTTCGGCGACCGCATCGGCTCGATCGAAGTCGGCAAACAGGCTGATCTGGCCTGCGTGGACCTGTCCGCGCTGGAAACCCAGCCGCTGCATCATGTGCTGTCACAGCTGGTGTATGCCGCTGGCCGTCACCAGGTCAGTGACGTGTGGATCGCCGGCAAGCCCAAGCTGGTGCAGCGCCAGCTGGTCGACATGGACATTGCCGCGATCACCGCCAATGCGCGCCAGTGGCGCGACCGCATCCGTACCATCCGCGCCTGACCGCGCAACCGGCCGCCCCACGCGGCCGCACGAGGAAACCGATATGAGCGCAGCTTCCACTTCCACCAATTTCGATCAGGCCGAACTGGACAAGTTCGCCGCGTTGGCCACCCGCTGGTGGGACGCCGACGGCCCGCAGAAGCCGTTGCACGCCCTCAATCCGGTGCGCCTGAAGTACGTGGCCGACCGCGCCAGCCTGCGCGGTGCCAAGGTGCTCGACATCGGCTGCGGTGGCGGCCTGCTCAGTGAAGCGCTGGCCAAGGAAGGCGCGCAGGTTACCGCCATCGATCTGGCTCCTGAGCTGGTCAAGGTTGCCCGCCTGCACGGTCTGGAGTCCGGCGTCACGGTCGATTACCGGGTGCAGGCAGCCGAGGATCTGGCCGCCGAGCAGCCGGGCAGTTTTGATGTGGTGACCTGCATGGAAATGCTGGAGCACGTGCCGGACCCGGGCGCGATCATTGCCGCCTGCCATCGCCTGCTGCGCCCGGGTGGCAAGCTGTTCCTGTCCACCATCAACCGCACCCCGGCCGCGTTCGCGGTGGCCATTGTCGGCGCCGAGTACATCGCCCGGCTGCTGCCCAAGGGCACGCATCACTATCAGGAATTCATCAAGCCGGCCGAGCTGGGCGCATGGCTGCGCGCGGCTGACTTCTCGCTGCAGGACGTCAGTGGCATGGCGTACGAGCCGTGGCGCAATCGCGCCCGCCTGAGCAGCCGCACCGACATCAACTACCTGGCCTACGCGGTCAAGCCGGAACAGGCATGAGCCGGAACTCGTTCCCGGCAGCGGCGCTGTTCGACCTGGACGGCACCTTGCTGGACAGCGCACCGGACTTCGTCGTCACTGCCAACCGCATGCTGCAGGCACGCGGCATGGATGAAGTGACGCTGGAACAACTGCGGCCTGCGGTGTCCAAAGGCTCGCGGGCGATGCTATCGATAGCCTTCCCGCATATGGGCGAGGCCGAGCGGCATGGGTTGATTCCGGAGTTTCTGGATATCTACGAGTCGCTGATCGGCCAGTACGCGACGCTGTTCGATGGCATCGAAACCATGCTGCAGGCGCTGGAGCAGAACGGCACCACCTGGGGCATCGTCACCAACAAGCCGGAGTATCTGGCACGGCTGATCCTGCCGCAGCTGGGCTGGGAACAGCGCTGCGCGGTGCTGATCGGTGGCGACACCCTGGCCGAGCGCAAGCCCCATCCGCTGCCGCTGCAGGTGGCCGCACAGCAGATCAAGACTGCCGCCAGTGCCTGCGTGTATGTGGGCGATGACGAGCGCGACATCATTGCCGCGCGCGCTGCCGGCATGCCGTCGGTGGCGGTGTTGTGGGGCTACCGGCTGCATGGCGATGATCCGCAGGCCTGGCAGGCCGACAGCATTTGTGAGCAACCGCAACAACTTTGGCAGCCCGCCGCATGGCCAGCTACCCAACCGGCTTCGGCCTGATTGAACAACGAGGTTTGATGTGAGCAGTGCGCTGGACAGCTTCCTGGACAAGTGGCGTGAGCGTTGGCCGGAATGGGCCTTCGTGGAGCGCTTTGTCGACGAGGCCGATCGTGAGCGCAGCGTGGCCTGGTTCGCGCTGCTGCAGGAATTCGATGACATGCTCAATGCCAGCGGCGACACCACGCCGCAGGATGCCAAGCTGGCCTGGTGGGGCGAGGAGCTGCGCAGTTGGGACAGCCAGCGCTCCCGGCATCCGTTGGGTCGCCTGCTGGAGCCGGTGCGGGCGCCGTGGTCGCAGTTGGCTGACGCATTGCCGGACCTGATCCTGGCACGCGAACGCCCGGCCGACGCCGCGCAGGCGCACAGCATGTTGGCGCGCTACGCCGCAGCCGTGGCGGCGGTGGAAGCGGCCATGTTCAACAGCAAGGCCTCGCCTGGCGCGGCCGAGGCGTTTGCCACGCAGACGCTGGCGCTGCGCGTACAGGAGCAGGCAGCGGCGGTGCCGCAGGCCTTCTCCAACGAAATGGAATGGGACAAGGCCTTGCAGGCGTCCTGGCCATCGCGCGTTGCCGGCCCGCGCCCGCGGCGTATCTATGCGGTGCTGGCACGCGGCCGCCAGCAGGCGCGCATCCATGGTGGCGAATACCAGCCGAGCCCGGCCAGTTTGCTGTGGCGTAGCTGGTGGGCGGCGCGGGGCTGAGCCAAGCGGTGCCCTCTGATCGCTGGCACTGGCGAACCATCCCTTCTCCCGTTTACGGGAGAAGGTGCCCAACGGGCGGATGAGGGCGCTTTTGACATGTTGATCTACAAGCTTCGCGACTTACGCCGCTCCCACAAGCGCTGTTGGGATACGAGGAAGTCTTCCCGGTGCATATCGAGCAGGCCGTGACTATGAAGCCTGTTTTGTGGATGGTGCATCCGTGTCTGTGCCTGCGGATCCCTGTGGCGCCTGGGAAGTGGAACCTCTGACCAACGGCCAGCCAAGGCGGATCAGTACGATGACGGCGCCTATATAACTGACAAGAATCATCAGGCCAAAATTGTTCGGGTCACTGGGCCGGATCTTCGGGATCAGCGACACGGTGTCGAAGAAGAACACGAACAGTGCCAGTGCCAGAATCGGGGCGAACAGAAGCAGTGACGGCCATCGTGCTGGGAACCGTGGCCACCTGCGTCGAACCAAGTGCAGGAGCATCGCGACTGCAACGGATATCACCAACAGCGGAAGCATTATGAGCAGCGTTGCAACGCCGGTGTAATCCGAGGCCATTGCCGGGCCGGGAACGGCGGTCAGCACGGTGATGAACGGAACGTAGCAATGTCGCTTCATGCGCTCAGGCTCCGGTTGCAGGACGGGTCGCTAGTCATTTACCTGGGATTTGGGCATGGCCCGGGCAGCTCTTATTTGCCGCGCTCCAGCACCAGCAGCGGGTCGATGCGGGTGTCGAACCAGTTCATGCCCCAGTGCAGGTGCGGGCCGGTTGCGCGGCCGGTTGCGCCAACTGCGGCGATGTTCTGTCCCTGCTCGATCCTGTCACCGACCTTCACGTCGATCCGCGACAGGTGCAGGAAGTTGGAGCTGATGCCGAAGCCGTGGTCCAACACCAAGGTGCCGCCAGTCAGGTACAGATCCGGGCCCACAAATGTCACCACGCCAGCCGCTGGTGCCTTCACCGGTGTACCGGTCGGTACCGCGATATCCATACCGGAATGACCGCTGCCCGGCTGCCCGTTGTAGACGCGGGCATTGCCGAAGCGGCCGCTGATGCGGCCCTGCACCGGCCAGATGAAGGTCTGGGTGAAGTCGGTACGGTCGTCGTCGCGCTTGCGCGATTCGGTCACCAGTGCCTGTTCGCGGGCAATGCGCTCGGCGATGGCGGGCGGAGGATTGACGGTTTTTGGTGGCACCCCGTTGACCCGTTCCACCGGCCAGTCGCGCGCGGTCACCGCAATGGATACGGTCTCGCTGCCACCGTCCGGGCGCTGCACCTGCACCTGCAATGGGCCTTTCTCATCACGGCCAATGCCGAACACCACGCTACCATAGCTGCTGACCCGCAGCTGCCGGCCCGCATAGCGGACCGTGCTGCCGGCCGGCACCTTGCCGATCACCATCGCGCCCTGCGAGGCACTGGCCGGGAACACGACCCGGTTATCGAGCAGGTTGCCGATGCCATCCTGGGCCTGCGTGGGCAGGGCGGGAAACAGGGGCGCTGCCAGCAGCAGCGCGCCCATCATCAGGGCCGAACGCATCAACGGTCGTAGGTCATGCGCTGGCCGGCCGGCGCGCCCACCAGCTTGCTGCCGTCCCACACCTGCTGGCCATTGACCCAGGTGGAAGCGATCCGCGAGCGGAAGGTGGTGCCCTCGAACGGCGACCAACCGCACTTGGACAGCACGTCCTCGCGCTTGACCGTGAACGGCACGTCTTCCACCAGCACCAGGTCGGCGAAGTAACCCTCGCGCAGGAAGCCACGTTCTTCGACGTCGAACAACTGCGCCGGGGCATGGGCGAACTTCTGCACCACCTGTTCGCGGGTCAGTTTGCCTTCGTGCACGCGCTCCAGCGCGGCAACCAGCGCGTACTGCACCAGCGGCAGGCCGGACGGCGCCTGCGCGTAGGGCTTTTGCTTCTCTTCCCAGGTGTGCGGGGCATGGTCGGTGGCCAGTACGTCGAGCACGTCATCGGCCAGCGCGGCGGTGATCGCCTCGCGGTCGGACACTTCCTTGATCGCCGGGTTGCACTTGATCAGGTTGCCCTTGGTGGCATAGTCCGGGCGCGCGAAATGCAGGAAATGCACGCAGGTTTCGGCGGTGATCTGCTTGCGGCTGCCGTCGGCGCGGATCAGTGGACCCTTCTCGAACAGCGCCAGCTCATCGGCGGTGGAGATATGCAGCACGTGCAGGCGGGTGCCGTGCTTGCGTGCCAGCGACATCGCCAGCCGGGTGGACTTGATGCAGGCCTCGCGCGAGCGGATATCCGGGTGCATGTCAGGGGTCAATGCGTCGCCGTATTTCTCCTGGAACGCCTTCATGTTGGCGTCGATCATCGGCGTGTCTTCGCAGTGCGTGATGATCGGGGTCGGGCATTCGCGGAAGATCGCGTCCAGGGTTTCCGGGTTGTCGACCAGCATGTTGCCGGTGGACGCGCCCATGAACACCTTCACACCCGGCGCCTTCTTCGGGTCGAGCACGCGGATTGCTTCCAGGTTGTCGTTGCTGGCGCCGTGGTAGAAACCGTAGTTGGCCCAGGCGCGGCCCTTGGCCAGTTCATACTTGGCTTCCAGGATGGTGGAGTCCAGGGTTGGCGGGTTGGTGTTGGGCATGTCCATGAAGCTGGTCAGGCCACCGGCCACGGCAGCGGCTGATTCGCTGGCGATGTCACCCTTGTGGGTCAGGCCGGGTTCGCGGAAGTGCACCTGGTCATCGATCATCCCGGGCAGCAGCCAGCGCCCGCCTGCGTCCACCACCTGCTCGCCATCGCGCGGGGTCAGGCCGCTGCCGATCTGCGCGATACGGTCGTTCTCGATGCGCAGGTCGCCGTCGAAGGTACGGCCTTCGTTGACCATGCGGGCATTGCGGATAAGCGTGGAGGACATGTCAGTGTTTTCCTGTGCAGCGGCAAGAGGGGGAATCGGCGCGCTCCGGGACCGGATCCAGTCCGCCCGGGTGGAACGGATGGCAGCGCCCCAGCCGGCGCAGGGTAAGCCAACACCCCCGTAGCGGACCGTGTATACGGATCGCGTCCATGGAGTATTCCGAGCAACTGGGATAGAAACGGCAGCGCGGCCCAAGCAGGGGGCTGATGAAGCGCTTGTAGGAGCGCAGTACGGCAATGAGGAGTCGGCCGATCACGCTTGAATGATAAGCCACTTGGCAAGCGAGCAGGATTTGTCGCAGGATGCGGGATGGCGCCGGTAAACACTACGTGCTTTCCGCTGCCAGCCAGGGGCGATGGCGCGCCTGGTTACGTTCCGAACTGCGCGAAACGGTCCGGTGACGCCACCGGACCTGTACTGCACGGGTCGGGCATCCGTTCACATACGGTGCCCGGCGCGGTTGCTGCTGCTGGTCGGGTAGGCTATAAAGGCCCGCTTTCCCGGGCCCCGGGGGAAACAAGGAAGAGCGTTTCGTGGCTGCTAAAAAACCTGCAAAAAAGGCCGTCAAGGTCGCCAAGAAAACCGCCAAACCTGTAGTCAAGAAGGCGGTGTCCAAGCCGGTTGCAAGCAAGCCGGTGGCCAAGGCTGCCAAGCCGGCCGCGAAGAAAGCACCCGCCACCAAGGCAGTTGCCAAGAAAACGCCGGTCAAGCCAGCAGCTCCTGCCAGCAAGCCCGCCGCCAAGAAGGCTGCGGTTAAGACGGCAGTCGCTAAAAAGGCGGCCCCTGCGAAGAAGGCGGCGGTCAAGAAGGTGAGCAAGCCGGTTGCCGCGCCAGTTGCCAAGAAAGCAGCTGCGCCGGTTGCCAAGGCCACCAAGCCCGTCGCCAAACCCGTAGTCAAGAAGGTGGCCGAACCAGTGGCTGCCAAACCGCTCAAGACTCCTGTCAAACCCGTGGTCAAGTCCGTACCGAAGCCAGCTGCAAAGCCGGCGGCGGCCAAGTCTGTCCCGGTCGAAGTCGCCAAGACGGCCCCAGCTCCGGCACCTGTGCCGGTCGCTGCCAAGCCGGCTCCAGCGGCCAAGGCCCCGCAATCCAAGAATCCCGTGCCTGTTTCGAAATCCAACGTCAAAACTCCCGTCAAATCCACCGCTCCTGTTGCCGTCCGTCCGGTCGGCAAGGTTGCAGTCGCTGTCACCGCGCGTTCGACCGCTCCGGCACCGCGCAGCAAGTACAAGGTTGTCGAATACAACATCGACGAGGCCACTGGTCGTCCGATCCTGCCGGCTGGCTACAAGCCCAGCGCAGATGAGGAGTACATGAGCACGCTGCAGCAGGAGTATTTCCGTCAGCGCCTGCTCAACTGGCGTGCGGACCTGGTCGAGGAGTCGAAGCAGACCATCGAGAACCTGCGCGAGGAAGTACGTGACATCGGCGATGAAGCCGAGCGTGCTACCCGTGAAACGGAAAATTCGCTGGAACTGCGTACCCGCGACCGCTACCGCAAGCTGATCGGCAAGATCGACAGCACGCTGAAGCGTCTGGAAGCGGGTGACTATGGTTTCTGCGTCGATACCGGCGAAGACATTGGTCTGGATCGCCTGGAAGCCCGCCTCACCGCCGAGCGCACGATCGATGCGCAGGAGCGTTGGGAGCACCTGCAGAAGCAGCAGGGCGACTGATCCTGGCGTAGCCACTGCTACACGAAGACCCCGCCGCGGCGGGGTTTTCCTTTTCTGGAGCTCTGATATGTCCACACAAGAAAACTTCATGCGTCGTGCTGTTGCGCTGGCACGGGCCAATATTGCCGATGGTGGGCGTCCGTTCGGTGCCGTGCTGGTCAAGGATGGCCAGGTGCTGGCAGAGGCGGCCAACAGCATCCATGCAAGCCACGACCCTACCGATCACGCGGAGATGCGTGTCATCCGCCAGGCCAGCGCGCTGCTCGCCACGCCGCGCCTGCAGGGCTGTGTGGTCTATGCCAGCGGCCATCCCTGTCCGATGTGCCTGGCTGCGATGTATCTGTGTGGCATCGAGCAGGCATGGTTTGCCTATTCCAATGACGAAGGTGAGCCGGTTGGGTTGTCAACGGCGGCGATCTACGCACGTATGGCAATGGGACCGCAGTCAGCTGCTTCCGGTCTGCAGCCATTGCGACCGGAAGGCGAGCAGGGCCTGTATGCCGAGTGGGCTGCTGCGCGTTGAGGCCAGCGTGCGCAGCTTGGCAACTCAGCCGATCTGTAGGGCCTGTTGCAGGCGCTGCAGATAGGCTTCGAAGTAGCTGCCCAGCGCCACCTTGCCTGGGTGGCGCAGCCATAGCAGCTGCAGGCCATCCATCATTGCAATCAGTTCCGCGGCGACCTGGTCCGGGTCGATGGCGGCATTCAGTTCGCCGCTTGCCTGGCCATGGCGCAGGCTGTTGGCTATGTATTGCAGCATCCATTCCGAGCGGTGATGAAACCAGTTCTGGGCGGGATGGCCCTGGCTGAGGCTCTCGGCGTTGAGCAGCGAGAACGCCTTGATCACGCCGGGAATGTCGGCATTGGCTCGATTGACCAGACGCAGCTGATCAAGCAGCTGCGGCCACGGAAGCGGCGGTCCTGCTGCGGCCTCCTCAAGCGTGCAGTCCTGTGGGTAGTCCGGTAAACGTGGGCTGCGTTGATCACGGATTTCCAGTACCGCCAGCAACATGTGGGTCTTGCTGGGGAAGTGATGCAGCAGGCCGGGCAGGGTGAGGCCGACATCGGCCGCGACCTCGGCGATGGAGGCATTGCTGTAGCCATCGCGCGCGAATATCCGCATTGCTGCCTCAAGAATCTGCTGGCGTCGCTTCTCACCCTTGGCTGAGCGGCGGTGAGGGCGGGGCATGGGCGAGATAAGCGTCGAGGTGGGCAAAGCGTCGTCCGGCCATGGTGTGAGTGCGCAGTGTATCCGCGTCTTGCGCATGCGCCATTCGTATCGGAACTGTACCCATGTCACAGTTTTTGACAAACCTACCTGTAGGTAGGTTTACTGCCGCGGCGTCGGCGTAGCAGTCAATGCTGGTATCGCCGCAACAACATCCCGGAGGGGGATTGCACGCAGCTGGAGTACGCCGCTGCAGCGGTTGCTGTGGCGGCGGCATCGCCAACCCCGCCTTGATGAAGCGCGCGCCGAGAGGCCGACGTCGGAACGTTCCGCTTGGACCACAACACGTCCTCCCGGTGCAGGCCGAGCTGCTGTGTTTGCGCGAGCGGTCGAGGTTGTGGTGCGGGCTGCGCTTCATCAATCCGGGAGAGAGATGCAATGAACACGTACTGTTGTACCGGGAGGGCGATCATTTTCTTCAGGATGATGTTGGCCGCCTGCCTGTGTATGGCCACGTCGATGGCTTGTGCGTTGCCCAGCACCGAATCTGCTGCCGCAGCGGTGCCCGGCAAACCGTCGGAAAGCCAAGCGCAGATCGACGCGTCAGCAGCCCCGGCGACCACGAGCTGTCACGACTACGATGCCTTCGTCAGCCGCGGGTCGGAATCGCCGATCATCACCACCTGTGAAACCCTGTCGCCGGAATTGATGGGCCTGCGGCCAAAGCTGTATGACAGCGGCTGGATGTTCATGGGCTACTACAGCGCCAGCGAGACCTATGATCTGCGCGGCCAGGAGGCACGCCCGCAGACTTACAACGGGCAGCGGCCCAGCTTCAGCGGCACGCTGGCGACCATCACCACCTACGACCTTTCGCGATTGGGGTGGTGGGGCAAGAAGGCCCAGCTTACTTTTGAAGTCAATAGTTGGCGTACCGTATACCGCGACGCAGGACTGAATGACGATGCTGCGGTCAGCCAGCTGTCGGTTGAACAGGAGTTTGCCGGCGGCCGCGTCCGCGTCCAATACGGCTACTACGGGATGTTGGGGCAGTTTGTTGGCCTGTTTCTTGGGGCAAGCACCGCATCTTCGGCGTTGGGACCCACCAGCATCATTCCCAATCTTGCCGGCATGGCGGCCTTCAAGCCGGTGCCTGGCGCGGATATTCGCCTGTACTCCAAGAGTGGCCGTTTCTACGACCACTTTGGTGTAGCGCGTTCGCAGAGCCCTGATGGTTTTCTGGCTGACAGCGAAGCAAATCCCACCGGGCTGAAGTGGAGCGTGGCCGGCACCAAGCCGATCTACGTCAATGAAATCGGCTATCGAGTTGCATCCAGCGCCGATAGCCGCATGACCTGGATACGCCAAGGAACGGTCTACAACCGCACGCTCTATCTGGATTACCGCGATCCGCAGCGCAAGGGAAGCAATCGCGCCTTTTATCTGGTGGCGGACCATCAGTTTACCCAGCCAGATGTATCTGTTCCCTATCGCGGTTGGTATTTCAACCTGAAAGCCAACCACGCCCCGGCCGAGCACAATATTTTCAGCTCCGATTACGCGCTGACGCTCTACAGCCTGGCGCCTTTCGCCAAGCGGCCGGGAGACATGGTGTCGCTGGGCTATACCCGCACCGAGGTAAGTGACGATGCGCACCGCTCCTTTGCTGCATTGGGCATGGAGCCGGTGCGTTTCAGTTCCACTGCGTCGGCGTCGTATGCCTTGCGCGCTTTCCGGGGCATCTACTGGGTCAATACCTTGAGTTACACGCGTAACCCGGTGGTGGCAATGCTGCACCCGGATGCGATGAACCTGCAGAGCCAGCTCACGTTTTCGTTCTGAGCAGGCTCCGGTGACACGCCTTGGACAGGTTTTCGTGTCGCAGCAGCACAAGCGTCGCCAAGGATGCGGATGTGCGCACGGTGAAGTGCGGCCCATGGCTTTACCGAGATGACGATCACGCGCTGGCTGGACGCGAGCGCTTCCTTTCAAACATGCAGCGTCCAGCGCGGTTGTGCGGGCGCAGAGCGGAGCAAGCAAGATGGTAAAGATGCAGAAAGTGGTTGGGCCAACGCCCGTATTGATCAGTGCGCTGGCAATTGTGATGACGACGCATCCAGCCCGGGCTGAAGAGCTCCCGCAGTTGGGCAAGGCGCCACTGGCAGAGGTGGTGGCGGCACTGACCATGCAGGAAAAAGTCGAGCTGGTCACCGGCCAGGGCATGAACCTGCCCGGCCTGCCGGACGATATGCAGGCGCCAGTGGTGGGCGCCATTGAAGACAAGGTGGCCGGTGCGGCCGGGGCAACCGTGGCGGTTCCACGGCTGGGCATCCCATCATTGGTATTGGCCGATGGCCCGGCTGGTGTGCGTATCGCGCCGACCCGCGCTGACGCGCCCGGCAAAACCTTCTATGCGACGGCATTCCCGATTGGCAGCGCCCTGGCCAGCTCCTGGGACCTTGCTCTGGTACAAAAAGTGGGTGCAGCCATCGGCGATGAAGCTGCTGCCTATGGCATCGACGTGATGCTGACACCGGCACAGAACATCCATCGCTATCCCTTGGGGGGGCGCAATTTCGAGTACTACTCCGAAGATCCAGTGGTCAGTGGCGAAATGGCTGCAGCATTGGTAACTGGGTTGCAGGGTCGCGGTGTCGGCGCATCCGTCAAGCACTTCGCAGTCAACAACCACGAATGGAACCGCAACACCATCAATGTAAAAGTAGACGAGCGGGCGTTGCGGGAGATCTACCTGAAGGGTTTCGAGATCTCAATGCGCAAAGGCCAGCCGTGGACGGTGATGTCCAGCTACAACAAGCTCAACGGCAGCTATACCTCGGAGAGTAACTGGCTGCTGACGGATGTGCTGAGGGCCCAATGGGGTTACCAGGGGGCGGTGATGACAGATTGGTTCGGCGGGGCCGATGCGGTCGCGCAGATGAAGGCGGGCAACGAGATGCTGATGCCAGGTACCGGGAAACAGCGTGCCGCGATCCTTGCTGCGGTGAGTAGCGGCGCGCTGGACGAGGCGGTGCTGGATCGCAATGTGCAGCGCGTGCTGGAGCTGGTGTTGCGCAGTCGTGCCTTCAAACAACTGCTGCACTCGGAACAGCCGGATTTGCGGGGTAACGCAGGGATTTCCCGGAATGCGGCCACGCAAGGCATGGTGTTGCTGAAGAACAATGCGGCGGCGCTGCCGCTTTCCGCCAAAGCCCGGCTGGCCTTGCTGGGCCAGGGTAGCTATGAAGTGAACATCGGCGGGACCGGCAGCGGTGACGTCAACGAAGCCTATGCCATCACGCTTGCACGTGGATTGGAGAACGCAGGCTTCAGCAATGCTGGTGGGCTGGAGCAGGACTACACGCGTTACATCGATGAAGCGGTGTCGAAGCTTCCAAAGACCGAGTGGTACCTGAGCAAGCCGCGTATCGCAGAAAGGCAGGTGAGTGACGATGAGCTGCAGGCACTGGCGCGGCAGCAGGATGTGGCAGTGGTGACCATCGGCCGTGGCTCGGGCGAGTTCACTGATCGCAAGGCGGAGGGTGATTTCAATCTGACCGCTGTCGAGTACGCACTGCTGGAGCGCACTTCCAGGGCGTTCCATGCGCAAGGCAAGAAGCTGGTGGTAGTGCTGAACATCGGTGGTGTGATCGAAACAGCCAGCTGGAGCCACTTCGCAGATGCCATCCTGTTGGCGTGGCAGCCCGGCCAGGAGGCAGGCAATGCCATTGCCGATGTGCTGTCCGGTGCGGTGAACCCGTCGGGTAAGCTTGTCGACACATTTGCGATGAAGCTGGGTGACTATCCGGCCGGCAAAGGGTTTCCGGGCAAGGAATTGCTGGGCCCGGATCCGAACGCGGGTTCAATCTTCGGCCAGATCGCACGTGCGGCCGAAGTGGAATACAACGACGGCATCTGGGTGGGCTATCGCCACTTCGATACGCGCCAGGTGGAGGTGGCCTATCCGTTTGGCTTCGGGCTGTCGTACACGACGTTTGACTACAGCGACCTGAAAGTGGAAGCCAGTGATACCGGCCCGGTGCGGGCCAGCGTGAGAGTGACCAACACCGGCAAGGTGGCAGGCAGTGAAGTGGCGCAGGTTTATGTCGGTTCGCCGCAGACCGGCCTCGAGAAGCCCAGCCAGGAGCTTCGCGCATTCGGCAAGACGGGTCTATTGCAACCGGGTCAGTCGCAGGTGCTGCGGTTCGAGATCGATGGCAAGGATCTGGCCTCGTTCGATAGCAGCCGTGGGCGCTGGGTTGCAGAGAGGGGCAGCTACAGCCTGCGCGTGGGGGCGTCCTCGCGGGATATCCGCCTGCAGCAGGCGTTCGAGAAGGAGCAGGCGAGCGAATACGCGCCGTGACGTGTTTGCGGATGTGATGAAGTCGCGCCGGGGCATCGCCGCCCCGGCGCTTTGGTGTTTACAGGTCCTGCAGGTTGTCCAGCCTGCGCAGCTGCGGTGCCTTCCATGCAGTGATGGCGGCTACGCCGAGCACCGCGCAACCGCCGATCACTACAGCTGTCACCAGCCCCAGCAGGCGCGCCATGCTGCCGCCGTAGAACGCGCCCAGCTCGTTGGATGAGCTGATGAAAATGCCGTTGATCGACGACACCCGGCCGCGCATGTCATCGGGTGTGACCAGCTGCATGATGGTCGAGCGCACCACCACCGAGACGCCGTCGCAGGCGCCGTAGAACACCAGGATGGCCGCCGAGAGCCAGAAGCTGCGCGACAGCCCGAAGGCGATCACGCACAGACCGAAGCCGGCCACGGCGAACAACAGCACGCGCCCGGCGTTGCGGCGCAGCGGATGCCGGGCCAGCCACAGGCCGACCGCAATCGAGCCCAGGGCTGGAGCCGCGCGCAGGATGCCAAGCCCTTCCGGGCCGTAATGCAGGATGTCCTGGATGAAGGCTGGCAGCATCGCCACCACGCCGCCGAGCAGTACCGAGAACATGTCCAGCGCCATCGCGCCCAGCATGATCTGGTTGGACAGCACGAAGCGTGCACCCTCGGCGATGCTGGCAAAGATCGGCGCGCGGGTCTGCGGGGGTGCCGGTTCGCTGACCCTGAGCGAGGCCAGGGCGACCAGTGCAAGCACCGCCATTGCTGCGGCCACACCGTAGGACAGCCCTTTGCCGCCTATGGCCACCAGCACGCCGCCCAACGCGGGGCCGAGCACCATGCCGGCCTGGAACACCACCGTGCCAAAGCCGGCACCGCGCGCGAACTGCTCGCGACGCAGCACGCGTGCGAACAAGGCGTTGTAGACCGGCGACAGGAAGGCGCGGACCATGCCGGTCAGTGCCACCGCCAGGTAGATCGGCCATACGCCTTTGACTGGCAGCCAGCCGGTAGCGACGGCGACCAGCATCATGGCGGTGGCGATCAGGCCAAGACAGGCGGTCATGCCCAGCTTGCGGCGTGGCAGGTGATCGACCAGGTAGCCGGCGAACGGCGCCACGCAGAAGTAGGGCAGCACCTCGGCCAGGCCGATCAGGCCCAGCGAGAACGGATTACGGGTGACTTCATAGATATGCCAGCCGACCGTGACCGCGACGATCTGGTAGGACAGCATGCCAGCGATGCGGTACAGCAGCAGCTGGGGGTAGCCGGGCTGGCGCAGTAATTCGGAGATGGAGCCGGTATTGCTCACTGCTTGGCTAGTGCGGTGTCGCGGATGAAGGCCAGCATCGCGGCCAGGCCGTTGCTGCGGGTCGGCGAAAGGTGCTTGGCCAGGCCGATGGCGGACACGTAGTCCGGTTCGGTGGCGAGGATTTCAGCCGCTGAACGGCCCGAGTACACGCGCAGCGCCAGGTAGATCAGACCGGAGACGATGGCTGAATCGCTGATCGCATGGAAGACCAGCTTGTCGGCATCGCCTTCGGGCACGATCCAGACCATGGACTGGCAGCCGAGCAGGCGGTGCTCCTCGGTCTTCCATTCTTCCGGGAAGGTGGGCAGCTTACGGCCGAGGTCGATCAGGTACTGGTAGCGCTCGGACCAGTCACCGAAGAAGGAAAACTCCTCGGCAATGGCGGCCTGGGCTTCGGCGGGGGTGGGTTCGAGCGGGAAGGGGGAGTTGGTCATTGTGGGTCCTGTGCTTGGCCGCTCGCCTTGCGGGTGAGGGGCTTGGAATGGGTAGAGGCGCTGTTGCCGCCTCTCCCCAGCCCCTCTCCCGCGAGGGGAGAGGGGCTCAGTGCGCCGCGAGCCGACGCTATATGTGCAATTGCAGCTTTCGCCTTAGCCCCTCTCCCACCGGGAGAGGGGTTGGGGTGAGGGTGCGGTGAAAGGAAGTGTCAGCCCCGCTTCCAGCGCACACCCTGCGGCGTGTCTTCCAGCACGATGTTCTCCGCAGCCAACTGGTCACGGATGGCATCGGCCCGGCCGAAATCGCGTGCCTGCTTGGCGGCGATGCGTTCGTCGATCAGCGCTTGGATGCGTGCGTCGTCGCCGGCTTCAGCACCACGCCCGAACCAGTCGGACGGCGCCTGCTGCAACAGGCCCAGGGCCAGGCCTGCACCGAGCAGCTCGCGCTTCAGGCGCAGCTTGTCCTCGTCGGACTCGGCCTTGCGTGCTTCGCTGGCAATACGGGCCACTTCGGCCAACGCCAGTGGCGTGTTGAGGTCATCGTCCAGTGCCGCCTCGACGCCAGCCGGAATCGCGCCGTCAACACTGACCTCCGCCAGGTCACGCAGGGTGCCGTACAAACGGTCCAGGGTGCGCACCGACTGCTCGATCAGCGCATCGGACCATTCCAGCGGCTGCCGGTAGTGGGCCGACAGCAGCGCATAGCGCAGCGCTTCCGGTGGGTGCTGGCGTACCAGGTCATGCACCCGCTCGATATTGCCGATCGACTTGCTCATCTTGGTGCCGCCGAAGTTGAGCATGCCGTTGTGCAGCCAGAAACGGGCAAAGGTCTGCCCGCCATGGGCGCAGACGCTTTGTGCGATCTCGTTCTCGTGGTGCGGGAACTGCAGGTCAACACCGCCGGCATGGATGTCGATGGTCGGGCCCAGGTGCGCGGCAGCCATCGCCGAGCACTCGATATGCCAGCCCGGGCGGCCACGGCCCCAGGGCGAGTCCCAGCCCGGCAGGTCGTCGCTGGAGGGCTTCCACAGCACGAAGTCGCCGGCATCACGCTTGTACGGGGCGACCTCGACGCGGGCGCCGGCCAGCATTTCCTCCGGATCGCGGCGCGAGAGCTTGCCGTAATCGGCGAAGCTGCCGACCGAGAACAGCACATGACCCTCGGCGGCATAGGCATGATCGGTGCTGATCAGCTGCTCGATCATGGCGATGATCTGTGGGATGTGCGCGGTGGCCTCCGGCTCGATATCCGGCGGCACTACGCCAAGCGCGGCCATGTCCTCGCGGTAGGCGGCGGCGAAACGGTCGGTGATGGCCGAGATCGGCACGCCCTGATCCTTGGCCGCGGCGTTGATCTTGTCGTCAACGTCGGTGATGTTGCGCGCGTAGCGCAATTTGCCGTACCGGCGGCGCAGCAGGTCGGCCAGCACGCCGAACACCACCGGGCCGCGCGCATTGCCGATATGTACATAGTTGTAGACCGTGGGGCCGCACACATACAGGGTGGGGGCGGCGGGGTCGAGCGGAGCAAACGGCTCCAGCTGCCGCGTCAGGTTGTTGTGCAGGCGCAGGGTCATGGCAATCCGGGGGTAAACGAACCTGTCAATTCTAGCTGGCCGGGCCGGGTCGGGCATCCCCGGGCTGGGCAATACGTGTGCGGATGGGTAATGTTCAGGCCCGGGGCAGCTGTGCTGCCTACACTAGTACCCGTCACTCGCGCCCAGCTCCTGCCGATATCTTGATGAAACCTGCTCCATTGCTGTCGACGATATGCCTGTTGGCTGGTGCCGCCGTGCCCGCGCTTGCGCAGGAACCGGAGCAGCGCAATCGCGTGGTGATCATGGAAAACGTGCGCTACGACTACGCGCAGGTGCTCAATGCCGAGCCGGTGTTCCAGACACTGCGCGCCAGTCGCACCGAGGAACACTGCGAGCCGGTATCCACCCGTACGCTGGCGCCGGTGCAGGTCAAGGGCGAGGAAGACAAGGGCGGGTTCCGCCGCTTCTGGGACTCCGTGCGTGGCATGTTCAGCCATCAGGAAGGACAGGCGGCCCAGGAAGAAGAAATGGCGCTTGCCCCCCAGGGCGCTGGCGGCTCTTCCGCATTGCTGACGCCGGAGTGCAAGATTGTCGAGGTTGGGCGTGAATTCCGCCGGCCTATCGCCTATGACGTGGACTACGTCTACAAGGGCATCAAATTCCGCTCACGGCTGCCGGAAGACCCCGGTAACCGGCTCAAGCTGCGGGTGTCGATCACCCCGGACATCGGCCAGGCGCCGCCGGCCGCCAACAGCGGTCCTTGATGTTGCACCGCGACACTTGCGCCGGCCTGACCCGCGTGCGAGTATGCTCGACGATGAAAGCCACCAGCTTCCAGCACGAATCCAGCACCGCCCGGATGGCCTCCGGCATGACGTCCCGTGCCCGCCGACCGGAATCCCACATATTCGCTGGGTGACCGGAGCTTCGTGCTGTCTGTTCGGAAAACCCAGCCCAGGCTGGGTTTTTTCGTTTCTGGTTCGGCAAAAGTTACAAACGCAATGAGCCGCGCGTATGCGCATCCGCCCACCGGTGACGGTGGATCTCCGCAATAAAGGATGGATCGATGTCTCTGAAGCACTTTTTGAACACCCAGGACTGGAGCCGCGCCGAACTTGATGCGCTGCTCACCCAGGCAGCCTTGTTCAAGCAGAACAAGCTGGGTGACGACCTGAAGGGCAAGTCGATCGCCCTGGTGTTCTTCAACCCGTCCATGCGTACCCGCACCAGCTTCGAGCTGGGCGCGTTCCAGTTGGGCGGTCATGCGGTGGTACTGCAGCCGGGCAAGGACGCATGGCCGATTGAGTTCAACCTCGGCACGGTGATGGACGGCGATACCGAAGAGCACATTGCCGAAGTGGCCAAGGTGCTGGGCCGTTACGTTGATCTGATCGGCGTGCGTGCCTTCCCGAAGTTCGTGGACTGGAGCAAGGATCGCGAGGACCAGGTGCTCAAGAGTTTCGCCAAGTACTCGCCGGTGCCGGTCATCAACATGGAGACCATCACCCATCCCTGCCAGGAGCTGGCGCACATCCTGGCGCTGCAGGAGCACTTCGGCACCAGCGACCTGCGCGGCAAGAAGTACGTGCTGACCTGGACCTACCATCCCAAGCCGCTGAACACCGCCGTGGCCAACTCGGCGCTGACCATCGCCACCCGCATGGGCATGGACGTGACCCTGCTGTGCCCGACCCCGGACTACATCCTGGACGAGCGCTACATGGGCTGGGCCGAGCAGAACGTGGCCGAAAGCGGCGGCTCGCTGCAGGTCAGCCACGACATCCAGAGCGCCTATGCCGGCGCCGATGTCGTCTACGCCAAGAGCTGGGGCGCGCTGCCGTTCTTCGGCAACTGGGAACCGGAAAAGCCGATCCGCGACCAGTACAAGCACTTCATCGTCGACGAAGCCAAGATGGCGCTGACCAACAATGGCGTGTTCAGCCACTGCCTGCCGCTGCGCCGTAACGTCAAGGCGACTGACGGCGTGATGGATTCGCCGCAATGTATTGCAATCAACGAAGCCGAGAATCGCCTGCATGTGCAGAAAGCGATCATGGCGGCAGTGATCGGCAAGTAATGCTTTAGCTCCTCTCCCAATGGGAGAGGGATTGGGGTGAGGGTAAAGCTCCTCACTCCAGATGCATCCTCGTATACGCCTACCCCCTCCCCAACCCCTCCCCCGGCGGGGGAGGGGCTCAAGAACCACAGCAGAGATTCCTTCCCCATGAGCAAAGACATCGTCCTCGCCTTCTCCGGCGGCCTCGACACCAGCTTCTGCGTGCCTTACCTGCAGGAGCGCGGCTACAACGTGCACACCGTGTTTGCCGACACCGGCGGCGTGGATGCCGACGAGCGTGACTTCATCGAAAAGCGTGCGGCCGAGCTGGGCGTCACCAGCCACGTCACCGTCGATGGCGGCCCGGCCATCTGGAATGGCTTCGTCAAGCCGTTCGTGTGGGCAGGCGAGGGCTACCAGGGCCAGTACCCGCTGCTGGTCTCCGACCGTTACCTGATCGTCGATGCCGCGCTCAAGCGCGCCGCCGAACTGGGCACCAACATCATCGCCCACGGCTGCACCGGCATGGGCAACGACCAGGTGCGTTTCGACCTGGCGGTGAAGGCCCAGGGCGACTACCAGATCGTCGCGCCGATCCGTGAAATCCAGAAGGAACACACCCAGACCCGCGCCTACGAGCAGAAGTACCTGGAAGCGCGTGGCTTCGGCGTGCGCGCCAAGCAGCAGGCCTACACCATCAACGAGAACCTGCTGGGCTTGACCATGTCCGGCGGCGAGATCGACAAGTGGGAAGCTCCGGGCGAGGGCGCCCGTGGCTGGTGCGCACCGCGCAGCGCATGGCCGGTGGAGCCACTGACCGTGACCCTGAAGTTCGTCGAGGGCGAAGCAGTTGCACTGGACGGCAAGGAACTGCCGGGTGAGCAGATCCTGGCCAAGCTCAACAAGCTGTTCGCGCAGTACGGCGTGGGCCGTGGCGTCTACACCGGCGACACCGTGATCGGCCTGAAGGGTCGCATCGTGTTTGAAGCCCCGGGCCTTGTCTCGCTGCTGGCCGCGCACCGCGCGCTGGAAGACACCGTGCTGACCAAGCAGCAGAACCGCTTCAAGCCCGAAGTCGCGCGCAAGTGGGTGGAGCTGGTGTACGAAGGCTTCTACCACGACCCGCTGAAGGCCGACATCGAAGCCTTCCTGAAGTCCTCGCAGTCCAAGGTGACCGGCGAAGTGGTGCTGGAAACCCGCGGCGGCCGCGTTGATGCGGTGGCCGTGCGTTCGGAGCACATCCTCAACGCCAAGGGCGCGACTTATGCGCAGTCGGCGGACTGGGGCGTGGAAGAAGCCGAAGGCTTCATCAAGCTGTTTGGCATGAGCTCCACGCTGTACGCGCAGGTCAACCGCTAAGCGCTGTCAGCTCAAAGCCCCTCTCCCACCGGGAGAGGGGTTGGGGGTGAGGGTAGGGGCGCAGCCACACACCGCTTTGGTGCGGCCTTACCCTCATCCGCCCCTTCGGGGCACCTTCTCCCGCCGGGAGAAGGGAGCTTTCGTCCGCCTTCGCTACGAATTGAAACCATGACCAAGCTGCTCCAATCCACCCTCGATCACCTGGAAAAGCTGGTGTTCTACGACACCCGCAATCCGCCGCGTGCCATCACCACCGGTGGCATCTTTGATTACCTGCGCGACAACCTGCCGGGCTTCAATGTCGAAGTGATCGACCACGGCGCCGGTGCGGTCAGCTTCTACGCGGTGCGTGGCACCCCCAAGTACCTGTTCAACGTGCATCTGGATACCGTGCCGGATTCGCCGCACTGGTCGGCCGATCCGCACGTGATGCGTCGCCTGGACGACCGCGTGGTCGGCCTCGGCGTCTGCGACATCAAGGGCGCCGCTGCGGCGCTGGTGGCAGCCGCCAACCTGAGCGACGGCGACGCCGCGTTCCTGTTCTCCAGTGACGAAGAAGCCAACGATCCGCGTTGCATCGCTGCCTTCCTGGCGCGTGGCATTCCGTACGAAGCGGTGATCGTCGCCGAGCCGACCATGAGCGAGGCGGTACTCGCGCACCGTGGCATCAGTTCGGTACTGATGAAGTTCCAGGGCCGTGCCGGCCACGCCTCGGGCAAGCAGGACCCCTCCGCCAGTGCCTTGCACCAGGCGATGCGCTGGGGTGGCAAGGCACTGGAGCACGTCGAGTCGCTGGCGCATGCGCGCTTTGGTGGCCTGACCGGCCTGCGCTTCAACATCGGCCGCGTCGAAGGCGGCATCAAGGCCAACATGATTGCGCCCGAGGCCGAGCTGCGTTTTGGCTTCCGGCCGCTGCCGTCGATGGATATCGATGCACTGTTGGGGACTTTCGCGGGCTTTGCCGAGCCGCAGGCCGCGCATTTTGAAGAAACCTTCCGCGGCCCGAGCCTGCCCTCCGGTGATATCGCCCGCGCCGAGGAACGTCGTCTGGCCGCGCGTGATATCGCTGACGAGCTGGGCCTGCCAATCGGCAACGCCGTGGATTTCTGGACCGAGGCCTCGCTGTTCTCGGCTGGTGGTTACACAACCATGGTGTACGGTCCCGGCGATATCGCCCAGGCCCACACCGCCGATGAATTCGTGACGCTGGAGCAACTGCAGCGCTACGCCGAATCGGTGCTGCAGATCCTGCAACGCGGCGCCTGAGCCGCACGTGGCCCGGCGGCCTGCCGCCGGCTCCTTCCCGCGACCTTCAACGTCGCCATGTAGATACAAGTAATGTCCCCAGCCATGCAGCCGCACCGCCAGACCCGCCAGACCATCGTCCGCCTGCTTTCGAGCATGGCCAGTGCGAAGGAAATCAGCCAGTACCTCAAGCGCTTTTCGCAGCTTGATGCCAAGCGCTTTGCCGTGGTCAAGGTCGGCGGCGCAGTTCTGCGCGATGATCTGGAAGCGCTGACCTCGTCGCTGTCCTTCCTGCAGGAAGTGGGCCTGACCCCGATCGTGCTGCACGGCGCCGGCCCGCAGCTGGATGCCGAGCTGTCTGCCGCTGGCATCGAGAAGAAGACCATTGATGGCCTGCGCGTGACCTCGCCGGAAGCATTGGCGATCGTGCGCAAGGTGTTCCAGCAGTCCAACCTCAAGCTGGTCGAAGCGCTGCAGCAGAACGGTGCGCGTGCTACTTCGATCACCGGTGGTGTGTTCGAGGCCGAGTATCTGGACCTGGATACCTACGGTCTGGTCGGCGAGGTGAAAAAGGTCAATCTGGCACCGATCGAGGCCAGCCTGCGCGCCGGATCGATCCCGGTGATCACCAGCCTGGGCGAAACCCCGAGCGGGCAGATCCTCAACGTCAACGCCGACTTTGCCGCCAACGAGCTGGTGCAGGAACTGCAGCCGTACAAGATCATCTTCCTGACCGGTACCGGCGGCCTGCTTGACGAGGAAGGCAAGCTGATCGACTCGATCAACCTGTCCACCGAGTACGATCAACTGATGCAGCAGCCGTGGATCCATGGCGGCATGCGGGTCAAGATCGAGCAGATCAAGGACCTGCTGGATCGTTTGCCGGAAGAGTCCTCGGTATCGATCACGCGCCCGGCCGACCTGGCCAAGGAGCTGTTCACCCACAAGGGTTCCGGCACGCTGGTACGCCGTGGTGAAAAGGTGCTGAAGGCGACGTCGTGGGACCAGCTGGATACCGCGCGATTGAAGTCGCTGATCGAGTCGAGCTTCGGCCGCACCCTGGTGCCGGACTATTTCGAGAAAACCAAGCTGCTGCGCGCCTACGTCAGCGAGAACTATCGCACTGCGGTGGTGCTGACCGATGAAGCCGAGGGCGTGTACCTGGACAAGTTCGCCGTGCTCGATGACGCGCAGGGCGAAGGCCTGGGCCGCGCGGTGTGGAACGTGATGCTGGAAGAAACCCCGCAGCTGTTCTGGCGCTCGCGCAACGGCAACCCGGTCAACCATTTCTACTATTCCGAGTCGGATGGCTGCTACAAGCTCGATCACTGGAAGGTGTTCTGGTTCGGCGCCAATGACTTCGACAGCATCAAGGGCTACGTCGCGCACTGCGGCGAACGCAAGCCGAGCCTGCAGGGGTGAGCATGGACCTTGCCACCGCCGGGCATTGGAGCCAGGTGCCGACCCTGAAGGGCCGGCACGTGACGCTGGAACCACTGCAGCTTGAGCATATGGCTGCGCTGCAGCGTGCCTTGGGCGATGGCGAACTGTCGCGCTGCTGGTACACCAACGTACCCACGCCGGAACGCGCAGGTCATTACATCGTCGCCGCGCTGGAAGCACAGGCGCAGGGCAGGGTGCTGGCGTTCGTGGTCAAGGATGCCAGTGGCGAGGTGGTCGGCAGCACCCGCTACTACGCGCTTGAAGCCGACGTGCCGCGTTTGAACATCGGCTACACCTGGTACCACCCGCGCGTGCAACGCAGCGGGCTCAACACCGAGGCCAAGCTGCTGTTGCTGCGGCATGCGTTTGAAACCCTGGGTTGCATCAGCGTGGGCTTCGAGACCAGCTGGTTCAATCACGCCTCACGCACCGCC
The DNA here is from genome assembly GCF_056760175.1 of Stenotrophomonas sp. STEN021. Taxonomy (NCBI): domain Bacteria; kingdom Pseudomonadati; phylum Pseudomonadota; class Gammaproteobacteria; order Lysobacterales; family Lysobacteraceae; genus Stenotrophomonas; species Stenotrophomonas sp. STEN021. Next base: position 34,527 of record NZ_JBRREH010000030.1, read on the forward strand.
ATTGCCCGCCTTGGCGCAAAGCAGGATGGCGTATTGCGCAGCCACAAGCGTCACGCCGACGGATCGCGCCGCGATACCGTGGTGTTCTCCATCATCGATACGGAATGGCCGGCGGTGAAAACCCACCTGCAATTCCTTCTGGATTCGCATTCATGACTGACAACAAATTCTCGGTAGGCATCGTTGGCGCGCGCGGTTACACCGGCGCCGAATTGATCCGCCTGCTGTCCGCACACCCGCGCATCGAGCTGGCCTTCGTGTCCTCGCGTGAGTTGGATGGACAGCGCGTGGCTGACCATAACGACGCCTACAACGGCGAGCTGCGTTATGAGAGCCTGGGCCCTGAGGCAGTCGCCGGCAAGGGTGTGGACGCGGTGGTGCTGGCATTGCCCAACGGCAAGGGCGAGCCTTTTGTGGCCGCGCTGGACGCAGTCGCCGCAGATACGGTGATCGTTGATCTGTCAGCGGACTATCGTTTTGACAACAGCTGGTACTACGGCCTGCCGGAATTGACCCGCGCCCGCTATGCCGGGCAGAAGCGGATCAGCAACCCGGGCTGCTACGCCACTGCCATGCAACTGGCGATCGCACCGCTGCTGAGCCAGCTGGCGGGGCCGCCGACCTGCTTTGGTGTCTCCGGCTGGTCCGGTGCCGGCACCACGCCGTCGGACAAGAACAACCCCGAGCTGCTGCGCGACAACCTGATGCCGTACGCGCTGACCAATCACGTGCACGAGCGCGAGGTGTCGACCCAGCTTGGTGTGCCGGTGGAGTTCATGCCGCATGTTGCGCCACATTTTCGTGGCATCACCATGACCGTTAACCTGTGGCTGCAGCAGCCACGCGGTCGCGAGGAAGTGATGGCGCTGTACCAGCAGCGTTACGCCAACGAGCCGCTGGTTGAAGTAGTGGATGAGGCGCCGTGGGTCAGCCGCATTGCCGGCAAGCACGGCGTGCAGATTGGTGGCTTCACCATGGCGCCTGGCAACAAGCGCGTGGTGGTGGTGGCGACCATCGACAACCTGCTCAAGGGTGCGGCCACGCAGGCGCTGCAGAACCTCAACCGGGCGTTGGGGCTGGATGAGTTGATGGCTGTTCCGTACTGATTTATTTGTGGGGAGCGCTGGGGGCCTGTTGGATCTTTGGCTTCGCGGCTTACGCTGCTCCTACAAATGCATTGTTTTCTGAGAGATCGACATGACTAATTTGCTTTGGCAGAAACCCGGCGTTGCGGTGGACGCGAAGATCCAGACCTTCCTGGCCGGTGATGATGTCATCCTCGACCGGGAGTTCTTCCTGCACGACATCCAGGCCAGCACCGCGCATGCCGAGGGCCTGCAGCACATCGGTATCCTCAGCGCAGATGAGCTGGCGGCGCTGAAGCGTGAGCTGGCGGTTCTGGCCGAGGATTTCCGCTCTGGCGCCTTCGTGCTGGATGAGCAGTACGAGGATTGCCACTCGGCCATCGAGGCGCGCCTGACCGAGCGCCTGGGCGATGCTGGCCGCAAGATCCACACTGGTCGTAGCCGCAACGACCAGATCCTGGTCGCTACCCGTTTGTGGCTGAAGGACAAGCTGGAGCGTGTTGCACAGATCAGCATCGAGGTTGCCAAGGTGGCCTTGGACCGCGCTGCCGCTGAACAGCTGCAGCCGTTGCCGGGTTACACGCATATCCAGCGCGCCGTGGTCTCCTCTGCTGGCATGTGGTGGGCCGGCTGGGCCGAGGCCTTCATCGACAATGCCATCCGTGCCCGCGACACCCGCGCGCTGATCGACACCAATCCGCTGGGTACGGCCGCCGGTTACGGCGTCAACCTGCCGCTTGACCGCGAGCACACCACGGCGGCGCTGGGTTTCTCGCGCATGCAGATCAGTCCGATCTACGCGCAGCTCTCGCGCGGCAAGTTCGAGCTCGCCGCATTGGAAGCCCTGGGCGGGGCGACGCTGGACCTGCGTCGTATCGCATGGGACCTGTCGCTGTTCACCACGGGCGAGTTCGCTTTCGTCGCGTTGCCGGCGCAGTACACCACCGGCAGCTCGATCATGCCGAACAAGCGCAACCCGGATGTGATCGAGTTGATGCGCGCCACCCATGCCAGCATCGCTGCGGCGCGCACCGAGATCGAGCAGCTGCTGTCGCTGCCATCCGGTTACCAGCGCGACCTGCAGAACTCCAAGGGTGCAATCGTGCACGGCTTTGGCCGTGGACTGGCCGCGCTGGAACTGTTGCCGGCCTTGCTGTCGAATCTGGATTGGCGCGATGACAACATCCGCGCAGCGATTGATTCGGGCATGTATGCGACCGATGTTGCGGTGGAAGCCGCGGTGGCGGGCGTGCCGTTCCGTGATGCTTACAAGGCCGCAGCAGAGGCGGCGGATACGGCGGGGCAGGGGCGTACGCCTGAAGGCAGCCTGGCGGCGCGCGTGTCGCCCGGTGCTGCAGCGGACCTTCGCCTGGAAGAGCTCAGTGCGCGCTGGAGCGCGTTGCAGGGCTGATGTTCTGATGCGGGCGCCGGAAGGCGCCCGTATTGGTTTGGCTCTTGCTCAGGCCCCGCTCCCGCTTGCGGGAGACGGGTTGGGGTGAGGGGAAGCTTCTTCTAGCTACGTACAGTCAAAAGCCCCCTCATCCGCCCTTCGGGCACCTTCTCCCGCAGGCGGGAGAAGGGACAGCGATTGCCACACCGAAAGACAAAGCCAAAGCAAGTTCCAAGCGAAAGCAATCGCACCAACTTCCGCTTCGGCGTGGTGTCATACGCAGCTAAAGGAGAATTCAATGAAGCTCTATTTGGTACTGGCAATGCGCAAGCCGTCATTCGACGACGCAGTGATTGCCCCACACATAGCTTTCCTCAACGCACTTGTTGCGAAAGACCAGCTGCACCTGACCGGTGGCTTCAGCGACGGTACCGGCGGCGCGTATGTGCTGAAGAATGTCGACACCCTCGAAGCCGCCAAGGCCATCGTCGCCAGCGACCCTCTGGCCATCCAGGGCAGCTCCGAGCTGACCATCCACGAGTGGAACACCCGCTGATCCCATGATCCAGACGACGTTTTCCCCGTTCACCGAACAAGCACTGCCGCAGTGGCGCCGCGCCGTCCTCAAGGTCGGCAGCAGCCTGCTGGCCGCCGATGGCGGTGGCTTGACCCCACGCTTCGCGCTCGGGTTGGCGCAGTTCGTCTCGGCCAATGTGCTGGCCGGGCGCGAAGTGGTGATCGTCTCTTCCGGTGCAGTGGCTGCTGGTCGCGCCATCGTGCCCAAGGCAGCCGAAGCCGGCGCGGCCATGGCCGCAAGACAGGCCTTGGCTGCCCTGGGCCAGGCGCAGCTGATCGGGCTGTGGCAGCGCTTCTTCGAGCGCCCGGTGGCGCAGGTGTTGCTGACACACGATGACCTGCGCAATCGCCGCCGCTACCTCAACGCGCGCGCAACGCTCAATGAGTTGTTGGCGCTGGGCGCGTTGCCGGTCATCAACGAGAACGACACCGTGTCGGTGGATGAGCTCAAGCTCGGCGACAACGACAATCTCGCCGCCATCGTCGCCGCGCTGGTCGACGCCGATGCCTTGTTCATCGCCACCGACATCGACGGCCTCTACACCGCTGATCCGCGCAGCAATCCCGATGCGCAACCGATCAACGAAGTCACCGAGCTGACGCCGGACATCCTGGCGATGGCCGGCGGCAGCGGCAGTACAGTCGGCACTGGCGGCATGCACACCAAGCTGCAAGCCGCGGCCAAGGCCGGTGCCGCGGGCATCGATACGTTCCTGTTCAATGGCCGCAGCGGCGATGTCGTGCGCGGCCTGGCGCAAGGGAGGTTGCATGGCACCCGCCTGCATGCAGGGCAGTCGCGCATTGCCGCTCGCAAATACTGGTTGAAGCACGCACCGCTTGAGCCGGGCGCGATCCTGATCGATGCCGGCGCGGCGCGCGCATTGCGCGACAAGGGTGCCTCGCTGCTGCCCGGTGGCGTGGTGGGTGCAGAAGGCGAGTTCCGTCGCGGCGATATGGTGGAAGTACGCTTGTTCGATCCGCACGGGCAGCAGCGCGTGGCACGTGGCGTCAGTCAGTATTCCGCCGTCGATATCCGCCGCATCAGCCAGCACCACACCAGCGAGATCGAATCCATCCTGGGCTACAACTACGGCGACAACGTGATCCATCGTGACGACCTGGTGTTGCTGTGAGTTTTCCTTTGATCATCGGCAGGACAGAACATGAGTGATATCCGCACCCTTGCATTGCAATGCCGCGATGCCGCGCAGCAACTGGGCCTGCTTTCCAGTCAAGCCCGCAGCACGCTGCTGAAGTCGATGGCGGCTGCGCTGGAAGCCGATGCAGGCAGCATCCTCGCCGCCAACGCGCGCGACCTGCAGGCGGCGCGCGACAAGGGGGTTGGCTCGGCGATGCTGGACCGTCTGGCCTTGAATCCGGAGCGCCTGCGCGGCGTGGCCGATGCGCTGCGTGAAGTGGCCGCCTTGCCGGATCCGGTGGGCGAGGTGACCCGCGACTACGACCGCCCCAATGGCATCCGTGTGCAGAAGGTGCGGGTGCCACTGGGGGTGATCGCGATGATCTACGAGGCGCGGCCGAATGTGACGGCTGACGCGGCAGCGCTGTGCATCAAGGCCGGAAATGGCGTGATCCTGCGCGGCGGCTCTGAAGCCATCCACTCCAATACGGCGATTGCCGCCAGCCTCAAACGTGCTCTGCGCGAGGCGGGTTTGCCGGATGCGGCACTCACACTGGTTGAAGACCTGCGCCGTGAGACCATGCTGGAGCTGCTGCAGCTCAACGACATCATCGATCTGGCGATTCCGCGCGGTGGTGAAGGTCTGATCCGCTTCGTTGCCGAGCATGCGCGGGTGCCAGTGATCAAGCACTACAAGGGCGTCTGCCACCTGTTCGTCGATGACAGCGCCGACCTGCAGCTTGCTGTGGATCTCTTGATCGACGGCAAGACCTCGCGACCGGCAGCCTGCAACTCGTTGGAGACCTTGCTGGTGCATGAGGGTATCGCCGCTGAGTTCCTGCCATTGGCAGCGGCGGCGCTGCGTGAGCGTGGTGTTGAGCTGCGGGGTGATGCGGCCACCCAGGCGCTGGTTGCCGATATCGTCCCGGCAAGCGAAGACGACTATGCGGCCGAATACCTCGATCTGATCCTGGCTATCCGCGTGGTGCCGGACCTGGCTGCAGCCATTGCGCACATCCAGGCCCATACCTCCGATCACACCGAAGTCATTGCCACTGCCAATCCAGCGCACGGCGAGGCGTTCATACGCGCGTTGCGTTCGGCGGTGGTGATGGTCAATGCCTCCTCGCGATTCTCCGATGGCGGCGAGCTCGGCCTTGGTGCGGAGATCGGCATTTCCACGACTCGCCTGCATTCCTACGGCCCGATGGGTCTGGAGGCGCTGACGGTTGAGCGTTTCGTGGTGCGTGGCGAAGGCCAGGTCCGGCATCCGCTGAAGTAGGTTGCCGTCGTAGCCCGGGTAAGCGCAGCGCACCCGGGAGGCACGTAGTATTCGTTGACCCATTGTTTCGATCGTTGCACTCCCCGGGTGCGCTGCGCTTACCCGGGCTACATCGGCCGGCATTGATCCTCGTTCTTCTGTAATAGCCGTTTGAGCCGCGAAGCACTCATAGTTTCAATGTGCACAAAGCTCCAAGACCCCAGCACTGTCAGCTTCGCGGCTTACGCCGCTCCCACAAGAGCCGGTAAGCCTCAGTGTCGGGCGACGTTGTTTGCACGAATACGAAAAAGCCGCCGAATCACTTCGGCGGCTTTCGTGTATCAGCAACAACTCATTTCCAGTGATCTTCCAGCTGCTGCGGTTTGCAGGCAAACCACGCACCGGTCAACAACACGCCGGAGCAGCAGGCGAGGAAGGCAAACGACCATGCCCAGCCATCGCTCATGCCATGCAGCCAGCCGAACAACAGCGGGCCCAGGCTGGCCAGGCTGTAGCCCACACCCTGCATGAAGCCGGACAGTGCTGCCGAGCCAGCCTGGCTGCGCGTGCGCAGGTTGATCAGGGTCAGGCCGAGTGGGAAGGTTGATGGGCCAAGGCCCGCGATGACAGCCCACAACAGCGGCGCGCTCATTGGTGCCCATAGCAGGCCGGCGAAGGCGACCAGGTTCAGTACGAACACCATCACCGCGATCGGGAAGGGGTTGCGCATGCGTACCGCCAATGCGGGCACCAGCAGCGAGGGCAGCAGGCCGATAGCCGAATACACCGCGACCATCACGCCGCCGAAGGATTCACTGGCGCCGGCTTCCACCATCACCTTCGGCAGCCAGGTGAACAGCGAATACGTGCCCAGCGAGGTCATGCCGAACATCAGCGCCATGCCCCAGCCCAGCTGCGTCTTCCAGACGCGACCGGCTGCATGTTCGGTGCTGGTGCTGCTTGTTTCCACGCGCGGGGCGCTGCGTGCCAGCAGGATCCAAGGCAGCAATGCGGCTACGGAAAGCATCGACCACATGCCCAGCGAAATGCGCCAGTCAAATTGATCGGCGACTGGCACCGCCAGCAGCGCCGGCACCATCGTGCCGGCCTGCAGCACGGTGATGTAGATGGTGCTCAAGGTGCCAACGCGATCGGCGAAGTAGCGCTTCACCAATGGCGGCACCACCACGTTGCCCATGCCCATGCCGGCCAGGGCGATGGCCGAGCCGAGCAGCAGCATGCCAACGTCGTTGGCAAAGGCGCGCAGCAGCAGGCCAATGGTCGCCAGCACCATGGTCAGTACGGCGGTGCGTTCCAGACCGATGGCGCGGGTGATACGTGGCGTGGCCAGGCCAAACACGGCGAAGGCGGCGGTCGGCATCATGCCGAGCACACCGGTCATGGTGCTGCCGAAATCGAAGACGTGACCGAGCCGGTCCAGCAATGGGGTCAGCGAGGTGACCGCGCTGCGCAGGTTGGCTGCGACCAGGACGATGGCGGCAAATGCCAGCAGGCGGCCCTTGAGCAGGGGATGCCGAATGGGGGAGGGTGCGGGCGTGGACATTGCTTACTCCGACGCGGTGGGTGGCGCCGTTTGAAACCCACCAAAAACAAAAGCCGACCAGAGGCCGGCTTTTGTCAAATTGGTCGGGGAGACAGGATTCGAACCTGCGACCTCTACGTCCCGAACGTAGCGCTCTACCAGACTGAGCTACACCCCGAAGGAGCCGCCTATGATAGCGGTGAACCTCGTGCCTTGCAAGTTCTTTTGTTCAGCCAACGCGGCCTGCAAGGCGTGGTGCGTTGGCTGCCAGCAACGGTGTGCTGGCGAATAAAAAACCTGGAAAACGTTGCCGTTATTCCAGGCTTTTTTACCGACCCTTTGGTCGGGGAGACAGGATTCGAACCTGCGACCTCTACGTCCCGAACGTAGCGCTCTACCAGACTGAGCTACACCCCGCGAAGGGAGCCGGAAAGATACGCTCAGTCCGGCGTTTTGGCAATACCTTCACGCAGTTTTTCAGCGCTTTGCATCGATCTTGTTTGCTTCCCGCGCTTCAAACCACATGCCGTTGAGGATGGCGACCGTCGCAGCGAGGCCAGCACCCAGAATCCAAGCGAAATACCACATGAGTTGTCTCCTTGATGTTGTCGTTGCGGATCAGTAGGCGTTCGGGTTTTCACCCATTTCTTCCAGCGTGGTCTTGCCCTTCAGTACGCGGTACACCCAGGTGGTGTAGGCGATGATGATCGGCAGGAAGATGACGGTGGCCAGCAGCATCACCCACAGGGTCAGGTGGCTGGAGGAACCGTCCCACACCGTCAGGCTGGAGCCTGGCTGGGTGGAGGAGGGCAACAGGAACGGGAAGATCGCAAAGCCAACGGTGAAGATGATGCCGGCAATGGAGGCACCGGAGGCGATGAAGGCCAGGCCGCCACGACGCTTGCGCAACAACACCGCACTGGCCAGTGCACCCAGCAGGCCCACCACCGGCGCCAGGATCGTGGCCGGCATGGTGCTGTAGTTGTGCAGCCAGCCACCGGCCTGGGAGAACTCAGCCGTCTTCAACAGCGGGTTGCTGGCACCGTCGGTCACCACCTGCGAGGTGATCTGGTAACCCGGCAGGCCGAAGGCAACCCAGGCACCGGCAAGGGCGAACAGTACGAACGAGGCGATGGCGGCGATGCTGCCGATCTTTGCCGAACGCTCAGCGACCGGGCCGCTGGTCTTGAGCACCAGCATGGCCGCACCGTGCGACACCAGCATCGCCACGCTGACCAGGCCAGCCAGCAGGGCGAACGGGGTCAACAGGCCGAGCAGGTTGCCGGTATAGAACACGCGCTGGGTGTCATCGAAGTGGTACGGCACGCCAAGCAGCACGTTGCCAACCGCCACGCCCATGATCAGCGCCGGGATGAAGCCGCCGATGAACAGCGCCTTGTCCCAGTTGTTGCGCCAGCGCTGGCTGGGCATCTTGCCGCGGTACTTGAAGCCGACCGGGCGCAGGATCAGGGCGAACAGGATCAGGAACATCGCCAGGTAGAAGCCGGAGAAGCTCACCGCATACAGCGGCGGCCAGGCGGCGAAGATCGCGCCGCCACCGAGCACCAGCCACACCTGGTTGCCTTCCCAAACCGGGCCGATGGTGTTGATCACCAGGCGGCGCTCTTCATCGGTCTTGGCCACGAACGGCAGCAAGGTGCCAACGCCCAGGTCGAAACCGTCCATCACCGCGAAGCCGATCAGCAGCACGCCAAGCAGCAGCCACCAGATCACGCGTAGCGTCGTGTAGTCCAGAAGAATGAATTCCATGTGTGTTCTCCTGCCTTATGCCTGGCCGTTGCTGGCGGCATTGGCGTGGTTGTTTGCGACGGCCGACTGCTGCAGCGAAGGCAGGATGTCGTCCGGGCCCTTGCGGATGGCCTTGAGCATCAGCTTGACTTCGATGACCAGCAGCACCGTGTACAGCGCGGTGAAGCCGACCAGCGTTGCCAGGATTTCGTAGACGGCCAGGCCCGAAGCGGCATAGAACGTCGGCAGCACACCATCAACAGCCCACGGTTGGCGGCCGTACTCGGCGATGAACCAGCCGCATTCGATGGCGATCCACGGTGCCGGCAGCGACCACAGGGCAACCCGCAGGAAGGTGCGCTTGTCCTCGAAGTTGTTGCGGCAGGAGTAGTAGAAGGCCAGGGCAAAGAAACCAATCATGTAGATGCCGAGGCCGACCATGACGCGGAAGGTCCAGAACAGCGGGCCAACCGTTGGCACCGTATCCAGCGCAGCCTGTGCAATCTGTTCGGGGGTGGCGTTCTCGATGTCGTCGCGGTAACGCTTCAGCAACAGGCCGTGGCCCAGATCCTGCCAATGACGGTCAAAGACCTCGCGGGCTTCAACGTCATTCTTGTCGGCGCGGATGCGTTCCAGTGCGGCGTAGGCGATCTGGCCACCCTTGACGCGACCTTCGGCCTGCTTGACCAGGTCCAGGATGCCCGGGATCTCCTCATCCAGCGAACGGGTGGCGATCAGGCCCATCACGTACGGGATCTGCACTTCGAAGTCATTGCGCTGTTCCTGCTGGTTCGGGATGCCGAATGCAGTGAACGGTGCCGGAGCCGGATGGGTATGCCACATGCCTTCGATGGCAGCCAGCTTCATCTTCTGGTTTTCGGCCGTGGCGTAACCGGACTCATCACCCAGCACGGCAACCGAGATGGACGCCAGCAGGCCGAACGCCGAAGCCACTGCGAACGAGCGGCGGGCGATGTCACGGTGCTTGCCGCGCAGCATGAAGAAGGCCGAGATCGACATCACGAACATCGCGCCAGCCACATAACCGGCCGAGACGGTGTGCACGAACTTGGCCTGGGCTACCGGGTTCAGCAGCACGGCGGCGAAGTCCACCACCTCCATGCGCATCGTTTCCGGGTTGAACACCGCACCCACCGGGTACTGCATCCAGCCGTTGGCGATCAGGATCCACAGTGCCGACAGGTTGGTGCCCAGTGCCATCAACCAGGTCACGGTCAGATGCTGCACCTTGGACAGGCGGCCCCAGCCGAAGAAGAACAGACCGATGAAGGTCGCTTCCAGGAAGAACGCCATCAGGCCTTCGATGGCCAGCGGTGCGCCGAAGATGTCACCCACATAGTGGCTGTAGTAGGACCAGTTCATGCCGAACTGGAACTCCATCACGATGCCGGTACCCACACCCATGGCGAAGTTGATGCCGAACAGAACGCCCCAGAACAGGGTCATCCGGCGCCAGACATCCTTGCCGGTCATCACATAGACGCTCTCCATGATCGCGATCATGAAAGAGAGCCCCAGCGTGAGCGGGACGAAAATGAAGTGGTACATCGCGGTCAGCGCGAACTGTAGACGTGACAGTTCTACGACTGTTGAGTCGATCATGGCCTGGCTACCTCGTGGGAATTGGGCGTCATGGAGTGGCTGGGAGGGGTTCTATGGCAGCGATACTCCCCGTTCAGGCCTGCCAATGCCTTGATCTGGATCAATGTGGGCTGGCTGTCCAACGCCGATGGTGCAGGGCCGGCAGGCTGGGTACGGCTTGCTTACAATCACGTAGATATCCTTCACCTGAGTTGTCAGTCTTGAGCGAAGTTCCACATTCCAACGCGGTGCAACAGCAACGCCGCGTACAGCAGCAGTGGCTGGCGGCTCTGGCGTCCGGGGCCCGGTCACAGCAGCGTTTGGCGGCCTTGGCCGTCTGTACTTCAGGTGCGCTGCTGATCGTGCAGGCTGGCGCCATTGCCTGGTTGATCCAGAGCATAGTCGTGGAACGACTGAATTGGGTACAGGTAATTCACGGTTTCTGGATATTGGCGGCGGTGCTGGTACTGCGCAGCCTGCTCGGCGGGGTCGCCCAGACCGCTGCCGGCAAGGTCGCCGACAGCGCCAAACTGGCGCTGCGCGAGCAGGTTTACCGGCGTTTGCTGGCACGCGGGCCGCTGTGGCTGCGCCGCCAGCGCACGGGTGAGCTGGGCGAGCTGCTGCTGTCGCATGGCGATGCCATCGAGGGCTATTACGCCGGATTCCAGCCGGTGCGGGTGGAAGTGGTGGTGGTGCCGCTGCTGATTGCCGCCGCCGTGGCCTATGTGGACTGGGTGGTGGCGCTGATTTTCGTCTTCACCGCGCCGTTGGTGCCGTTCTTCATGATGTTGGTGGGCTGGGGCGCCGAGGCCGCCGGTCGGGCACAGCTGGGCGAGCTGGCACGCATGAGCGGCCACTTTGCCGATCGCATCAAGGGCCTGGGCCTGTTGCGCCTGTACGGGCGCGGTGAAGGCGAGCTGGAAGGGGTTGCCGCCGCCGCTGATGGCGTGCGCGAGCGCACCATGAAGGTGCTGCGCATCGCCTTCCTGTCCTCCACGGTGCTGGAATTCTTCGCCTCGGTCAGCGTGGCGATGGTGGCCCTGTACCTGGGGTTGAGCTATCTGGGCCTGATGTCCTTGCACTCGGTGGTGCCGACCCTCGGCACCGGCATGTTCTGCCTGCTGCTTGCGCCGGAGTTCTACGCGCCATTGCGGCGCCTGGCTGCCCACTACCATGACCGTGCCAATGCGCTGGCGGCAGCGGCCGAGGTCGAGCGCCTGCTGGCTGATGATAGTGCCCCACCGTCGGATGGGACTGCTGCTGCACCCTTGGTGGCACCGGAACCGGCACAGCTGCATGCGCCACTCGTTTCGGTGCGCAAAGTGGTATTGCGTCCGCAAGGCGCTGCCCATGATGTGCTGAAGGACTTTTCGCTGGAGATTGCTGAGGGCCAGCGTCTGGCCCTGGTCGGCCCCAGCGGCAGTGGCAAGAGCACCCTGCTGGAAGCCTTGGCTGGATGGTTGCCGCCGCGCGAAGGCCGCATCGAGGTCCGTGACGGCGTGCGCGTCGCTTACGCCGGGCAGCGCCCCTACCTGTTCCATGGCTCCATTGCCGACAACCTGCGGTTGGCCGACCCGGCGGTAAGCGCTGCGCGGCTGCAGGCGGTGGCTGAAGTCGCGCAGGTGATGCGTTTCGCCAAGGATCTGCCGATGGGTTTGAACACGGTGATCGGTGAACGTGGTTTTGGTCTGTCCGGCGGTGAGGCGCGGCGGATTGGCTTGGCGCGGCTGTTGCTGCTGGAGCCGGATCTGTTTCTGCTCGACGAACCTACCGCCTTCCTCGATCCGCAGACCGAGGCGGACCTGCTGCAGGCCCTGGCCGCGCATACGCGTGGTCGCACCGTGCTGATGGCCACCCATAGCGAGGCGGCGATGCGCTGGGCCGACAAGATCATCGATCTGCAGGACGGCGTGCAGGTTGCAGTGCAGGGAGCGCGCGCATGAGCCCACAGACGATGCGCGATGTCTTCAAGCGCCACCGCTGGCGGCTGGCGTTGGCGACCCTGCTGCTGTTCACCACCATGCTGGCCGGGGTTGGCCTGCTGGGTTTGTCTGGTGGTTTCCTCACCGCCGCAGCGTTGGCTGGCGCCTTGGGCATGGGCGGCACCTTCAATTTCTTTTCACCGTCGGCCGGCATTCGCGCGTTGACGATGGCGCGCATCGTGTCGCGTTATTTCGAAAAGCTGGTTGGCCACGATGCGACCTTGCGGATTGCGCGTGACCTACGCGTGTGGTTCTTCCAGCGTGCACTGCCGTTGGCGCCTGCCCGACTGGGCAGCAGTCGTACCGGTGAGTTGCTGGCGCGGTTGATCACTGATATCGGTGAAGTCGATGGTTTGATGGTGCGGGCGATCAGTCCTTTGCTGGCCTTGGCGGGCGCCGCCGTGGCGAGCGTGGTCGCGGCCGGAGTCATTTACTGGCCGGCGGCACTGTTGTTGCTGGTGCTCGCGGTGTTGGTGGGAATCGGCGTTCCGGTGTTCGCGGTGCGCCGTGGCGACGCGGTCGAGGCCGAGCGCGCGCAGCAGCGCGCCAGCCTGCGTACTTTGGCGTTTGAAGGTTTGGAAGGCGTGGCTGATCTCACCGCCCTGGATGCCCGCGATGATTGGGCGTTGCGTGTGGATGCAGCTGCGCAGCAGCTGGCGCGCAGCGATCAACGACGTCGTGGCCGTCTGATCGGTGGCAACGTGCTGCATTCGGCGCTGGCTGGTCTTGGCCTGTTGGCGATGCTGTGGTTGGCCTTGACGGCGTTCCAGGCTGGCAAGGTGGAGGCGCCATTCGCCGCAACGCTGGTATTCCTGACCGTTGCCTTGTTGGAAGTTGCCGCAGGCAGTGGCATTGCCTGGCAGGCCCTGCAGTCGGCGCGGGTCGCCGGCAAGCGTCTGCGGCAGATTGTTGATCAGGCGCCAGCCGTGCAGGACCCGGTCCGGCCTCGTGCCGTGGTTGCGGATGCCGCCGCGGTTGTGTTCGAGCAGGTGGTGTTTTCCTGGCCGGGCGAGACGCGGCGTCTGCTGGATGGCGTGGATCTGCAGCTGGCGCCGGGGGAGCGCATCGCCATCCGTGGCGACAGCGGCTGCGGCAAGACGACGTTGTCCGCCCTGCTGCTGCGGCTATGGGACCCGCAGCAGGGGGCAGTGCGCTTCGGTGGTGTCGATCTGCGTGAGTTCGCCCAGGACGATTGGTATCGACAGATTGCCTGGTTGCCACAAGGGGCGCCGGTATTTGCAGGCAGCATTGCGGACAATCTGCGGGTGGGTGATCCGCAGGCCAGCGACGACGCGCTGTGGGCGGTACTGGCGCAGGTGCGCTTGAACGATTGGGCGCAGCAACAAGGCGGGCTCGCCGCTTGGGTGGGTGAGAACGGTGCCACCATGTCGGCGGGGCAGGCGCGCCGGCTGGCCTTGGCGCGTGCGTTGTTGCGCAACGCGCCGATCATGGTGCTGGATGAACCTACCGAAGGCTTGGACGTGGATACCGCACATGCCTTGTTGATCGATCTGGCCGCGGCGCTGGGTCAGCGCAGCCTGTTGATGATTACCCATGACCGGCTACCGGAAGGTGTTGTGCAGCGTGAGTACCGGTTGCAGCAGGGACGCTTGAGTTTGCAGTAGGCAAGGCTGAAGCCGGTCCGGCGTCGGAGTTATCCAGATGGTTGCGTTGCAGGGCGAGCCATCAGCCTGCTTTGCGTTGGCGCCAGCATTTGAAACCGTAGGCAACCAAACTAGTGATCGGCACAGTGACCATCGGTCCGAATAGAAAAGCCAGACCATCCTGTGCGTCGCGGTGGCCGGTGACGTCCCATACAAAGCGCAAGCCAAGATAGGGGGCAAGCAAGCCGCCGAGCAGGACGCCAAGCAGAACCGCAAGCCAGGTGCGGTGACACATGGCACCAGCGGCCAGGCCAAGGCCAATACTGACTGCAATTGCGATCAACCAGAAGGTCATGCTGGGTTCCCGTTCAATGGATCGGCTACTGGTCTGGCGTTGGTCCGCGCGCCGTTGACACCGCGGCCGCCGGCCTTATTGAAGCAGGCTCAACTTGTCCGTGGCGAGGAACCAGATCGCGGCGAGGTTGAGTGCAACCGTCAGCCAGAACACCGCTTGGAAACTGGTTTTACTGGTCTTGTGGCGGAACAGCCCCTGGCCGATCAGCGCGCCCGGCCAGCCCCCGAGCAGGGAGATCAGGTGTAAGGTGTTTTCAGGCGTGCGCTGCTCGCCGCGGGCCGCTGCGCCCTTGTCGTAGAGATAGAAGCCCAGCGCTACGACGCTCATGCCGCCGACCACCGGCAAGGTCCAGTCCGGCACCAGTTTGGCAATCCACAATCCCAGCACGCAGAGCAGGGCGCATACGCCCAGCAGGACATGCGGCAGGCGCGCGGTGAACGGGGGGCGCTTTGGTTTGGACGTGACGGTTTTGGTGGCACTTGCCGAGCGCACCGCGATGGCATTGAAACGGCCGCGTTCGTCCTTGCGCAGCGCATAGCTGATCAGCATGCCGTCAGTCGGGCGTTGCGTGCGCTGCTCGAAGGCCTTGATGTGGACGAAGGCGCGGTCACCACCGCCGTTCGGAACCACGAATCCGAAGCCTTTGTCATCGTTCCAATCCTGCAGCCGACCTTGATAGCGCATTGAGCTTGCCCTTGTTTGTCGCCGCTATTGCAGCGCAAACGTGGGTGGCTGTGAAGCCATTTTTCTGCATATGGGCTATTTTTGTGGGAGCGGCGTAAGCCGCGAAGCAGAGGCTTCATCAGATTGCAAAGGTGCCAAGACCTTCAACATTGTCAGC
>NZ_JBRREH010000031.1:0-49581 GCF_056760175.1 Stenotrophomonas sp. STEN021
CGAGTTCGAGGCACGCTGGGACAAGGAGTACCTGCCGATTGGCCAGTCTTGGCGGCGTAACTGGACACGGTTAACCCCATTTTTCGACTATCCACCCGAGATCCGTAAGGTTATCTATACAACCAACGCAATCGAGTCGGTGAACATGGGGCTACGAAAATTAACCAAGCACCGCGGCGCGTTTCCGAGCGACGAAGCTCTCATCAAACTGCTCTACCTCGCGTTGCGCAACATCAGCAAACGATGGACCTTACCCATCCGTGATTGGAAGGCAGCCTTGAACCGATTTACCATCCAGTTTGAGGGGCGACTCCCTCAGCTGTAACCCGAATCCCGTTTACACAAAAATCTGCACACGCTCTCATCAGACACGTCGATGGGGTAATGAGATGCTCCGAGACGCATTTGCACGCGGCTCGAACGAACTAGACAGAAGGGACGTTCCACCTATATTTGTGTTTCGCAACACTGGAAACTACAGAGATGTCGTCTTCTTAGGGCTGGCGGTACCAGGTGCAATTGGAGTCCGCCCACCGGAGAGCTTAGTTGCAACATGGCACCAGCTTGACGGAAGGAGATTCCAAAACTATCGAGCTACATTCACGATCCTAGACGCTGGGCGTATCAATCGTGCATGGATATCAGACATTCAACGTGGCGTCGCCCACACATCAAACGCCCCTCTTGCATGGAGTGCATGGATTGATCATGGGCAATACGAACCACTTAGGGCAAGTTCGAGCCAAGCTTACCGTTCAAAAGCAGAACAAACTCCCGCCAAACAGAAGGACGTGGAGCTAATCAATGCTCTGATTGGGCACTACGAAGTAGACCCAGTGGGATTCGAATGGTGTGCGGCTGAGATTACTCGTATGCTACTTCCCAACATAGCATCCATTGATGTAACCAGACCGTCCCGGGACGGTGGACGCGATGCTGTGGGTCGCTATCGAATCGGCCCGGTCGGATCTCGTGTCGAGGTCGAATTTGCTATGGAGGCAAAATGTTACTCAATCCATAACTCAGTAGGGGTACGACAAACCTCACGGCTAATTTCACGACTTCGCCATCGCCAATTCGGCGTAATGGTCACGACATCTCACGTGAACAGCCAAGCATATAAAGAGATTGTCGACGACGGACATCCAATACTCGTTGTTTCCGCCATCGACATTGTTTGCGCACTCAGGTCTCTCGGGATCAGAAACCACTCTGATCTGATGGAGTGGCTCCAATCGGTCGACCGAAAAGCTGGTGCTGCGCCTGCCTGAAAGCCGCCGAATAGCAATGAATAGCAAGCTAGGGCGACCCCTTGAACTGGCCGCCCTAACTAATTCAAACAGACCTCGCATCAAACCCCAACAGGATTAGCCTTCTCCGGATCAATCCCATACTGCTTGATAGCCCGGGCAACATCCTTCGCCGTCATCTTCCCGTCCTTCGCCAGCGCCGCAATTGCAGCGTGAGCGATGTAATAACGGTCAACCTCGAAGAAGCGACGCAGGTTCGCACGCGTGTCCGAACGGCCGAAGCCATCGGTGCCCAGGATCGAATAGGTGGCCGGCACGAAGGCGCGGATCTGGTCGGTGTAGGCGCGCACGTAGTCGGTTGCGGCGATGACCGGGCCCTGGCGGCCTTCCAGCAGCTCGGTGACGTACGGCTTGCGCGGTTCGGCTTCCGGGTGCAGGCGGTTCCAGCGCTCGGCGTCGAAACCATCGCGACGCAGTTCGTTGAAGCTCGGGCAGCTCCAGATGTCGGCGGTGACGCCGAAATCCTTGTCCAGCAGTTCGGCCGCTGCAATGGCTTCGCGCAGGATGGTGCCGCTGCCCAGCAGCTGCACGCGCAGCTCGCCCTTCTTCGGCTTGCCGGCATCGGTGAGCAGGTACATGCCCTTGATGATGCCTTCGGCTGCGCCTTCCGGCATGGCCGGGTGGGCGTAGTTCTCGTTCATCAGGGTGATGTAGTAGTACTCGTCGATCTGGTCTTCCATCATGGCCTTGGTGCCGTGCTGGAGGATGACGGTTACTTCAAAACCGAAGGTCGGATCGTAGCTGCGCACGTTCGGGATGCCGCCAGCAACGATATGGCTGAAGCCATCTTCGTGCTGCAGGCCTTCGCCGTTCAGCGTGGTGCGGCCGGCGGTGCCGCCGAGCAGGAAGCCGCGGGTACGCATGTCCGCTGCCTGCCAGGCGATGTCGCCAATGCGCTGGAAGCCGAACATCGAGTAGTAGATGTAGAACGGCAGCATCGGCACGTTGCTGACCGAGTAGCTGGTACCGGCCGCCATCCACGAGGACATGGCACCCGGCTCGCTGATGCCCTGCTGCAGCACCTGCCCGCTCTGGTCTTCGCGGTAGTACATGAGCTGGTCGGCGTCGACCGGCTTGTACTTCTGGCCGTACGGGGCGTAGATGCCGATCTGGCGGAACAGGCCTTCCATACCGAAGGTACGCGCTTCGTCGGCGACGATCGGCACCAGGCGCGGGCCCAGCTCCTTGTCACGCAGGCTGATGTTCAGCGTCTGCACGAAGGCCATGGTGGTGGAATAGGTGCGCTCGCCGGATTCCTTGAGCAGGCGCTCGTAGGTTTCCAGCTTCGGTGCGATGAAGGACTTGTCGGCCTTCTGGCGACGCTGCGGCAGGTAGCCGCCCATCGAAGCACGACGCTCCTGCAGGTACTTCACTTCCGGCGAATCCGGGCCCGGGTGATAGAACGGCACCTGGCCGTCCTTGAGCTGCTCGTCGGTGACCGGGATGTTGAAGCGGTCGCGGAAATGGCGGACCGATTCGTCGTCCAGCTTCTTGGTCTGGTGGGTGGGGTTGAGCGCTTCGCCAGCGCTGCCCATGCCGTAGCCCTTGACCGTCTTGGCCAGGATCACGGTCGGCATGCCCTTGGTGTTCACGGCCTGGTGGTAGGCGGCGTACACCTTGTGCGGGTCGTGGCCACCACGGTTCAGGCGCCAGATGTCGTCGTCGGACAGGCCGGCAACCATCGCTGCGGTTTCCGGGTACTTGCCGAAGAAATGCTCGCGCGTATACGCGCCGCCGAAGGCCTTGCAGTTCTGGTATTCGCCGTCGACGGTTTCCATCATCAGCTTCTTCAGGACGCCATTGGTGTCCTTGGCCAGCAGGGCATCCCAGTAACCGCCCCACAGCAGCTTGATCACGTTCCAGCCGCCGCCACGGAACACGCCTTCCAGTTCCTGGATGATCTTGCCGTTGCCGCGCACCGGGCCATCAAGGCGCTGCAGGTTGCAGTTGACGACGAAGATCAGGTTGTCCAGGCCTTCGCGGCCGGCCAGCGCGATCGCGCCCAGGGTTTCCGGCTCGTCCGACTCGCCGTCGCCGATGAAGCACCACACCTTGCGGTCGCTCTTCTCGATCAGGCCGCGGTTTTCCAGGTAACGCAGGAACTGCGCCTGGTAGATGGCAGCCAGCGGGCCCAGGCCCATCGACACGGTCGGGGTCTGCCAGTAATCCGGCATCAGCCACGGGTGCGGGTAGGACGACAGACCGCCGCCGTCCACTTCCATGCGGAACTTGTCCAGCTGCTGCTCGCTGATGCGGCCTTCCAGGTAGGAACGCGCATAGATGCCCGGGGCGCTGTGGCCCTGGATGAACAGCAGGTCGCCCGGGTGGTTGTCACTCGGCGCGCGCCAGAAGTGGTTGAAGCCCACGTCATACAGCGTGGCGCCCGATGCGAACGAGGCGATGTGGCCGCCCAGGTCGCCCGGCTTGCGGTTGGCGCGCACGACGGTGGCCATTGCGTTCCAACGGATGATGGAACGAATGCGCCATTCCAGTTCCGCATTGCCGGGGCTCTTGGCTTCCAGCTGCGGCTCGATGGTGTTGACGTATTCGGTGGTGGGGGAGAACGGCAGGAACGCACCCGAACGACGGGTCAGTTCAACCATGCCTTCCAGCAACTGATGTGCGCGCTCGGGGCCCTCGACATCGATAACGGCCTTCAACGACTCGATCCACTCCTGGGTTTCCAGGGGATTCGTGTCGTTATCAAGCATCTCGTTCAACCAGTTCATTAGCGCTCCCAGTTACTGCACGCACGCGCGCGCTTGTCGTTATTTTGAGCCGTAGAGTTTAGCGCACCCGGTACCTGGCAAAGCTGGCTACGCATGCGTATGGAGCGCCAAGAGCCAGTGTCTGCAAGACATTTCGCGACAGTTCTCATGCACCGGCAAGGACAGCCGGGGACAGGTTCCGCACCTCCGTGCAGACGCTTAATGGCACTAAACACCGGGCGAAGTTGCCATCGGCAGAGGTCAGGGCGGTGACAAGCAGGCCATGCTGCGGCGCAGCAAACTACGTGAAATGCAAGCCCTGCTGGTCTGCACCGTCCCATCGGAGGCGACGCCATTTGCGTCGGAAGAGTTTTCGATATATCGTTTTGCGCAAACTCGATATATCGAAAACTTCAATGACCAGCCCGGACCCCCGCCGCTCCCCCACCCCGCGCCCCTTGGGCCGTGGCGATCTGCGCCTGTTGCTGCTGTCGTTGATTGGCGAGCAGCCGCGTCATGGCTATGAGCTGATCCAGCAGATCAGCGAGATGTTCGTACGCGTCTATACGCCCAGCGCCGGCTCGGTGTATCCGCTGCTGGCCGACTTCGAAAAGCAGCGCTGGGTAAGCGCCGAGGAAGACGGCGGGCGCAAGCGTTACCACATCACCAGCCTGGGCCAGTCCCAGCTCAAGCTGCGTGCCGAGGACGTGGAAACCGCACGCATGCGTGCACGCCACAACTCGCGCGTCATCGCCAGGGAAAGCCTGCCGGCGCCGCTGCGCGATGCCATGCACCAGTTCACCCACTCGCTGATGCTGCGCAAAGGCGACTGGCAGGACGCCGACGTCGCACGCATCGCCGGCTTGATTGCAGAAGCCACGGCGCTGGTGCAACAGACCTCGCAACAGGATTGATCCGCATCACCGTTGTTCATTACGACCCAGCCAGAGCGATCCAGCCAGACCGATCCAGCCAGGGCATCCCGGCCTTGCCGATACTGACCCCAGGTACCCCCATGTCACAGCATGAAACCCAATTGATCCGCATGACCCCGCGTTTCCGCCAGCTGCAGGTAGTGCACACGGAACGCCTGACCCCAAACATGCAGCGCGTTGTTGTAGGCGGCGATGCGCTGGAAGGTTTTGACAGCCGCTCACCGGATGACCACGTGAAGCTGTTTTTCGCCAATGCCGAAGGCGAATTTGTATTGCCGGAACTCACCGAGCAGGGCCCGCGCTACCCGGAAGGCAAGCAGCCTTCACCGGCGCGCGATTACACGCCGCGTTTCTACGATGCCGATGCTGGCGAGCTGGTGTTGGACTTCGTGCTGCATGGCGATGGCCCGGCGACCAGCTGGGCGGCCACTGCGAAGGTAGGCGATGAGTTGGTGGTTGCCGGCCCGCGTGGTTCGCATGTGGTGGCCGATGACTTCGACTGCTATGTGCTGATTGGTGATGAGACCGCATTGCCGGCGATTGCACGGCGCCTGGAAGAGCTGCCGGAAGGTGCGGTGGCCGAGGTGTTCATCGAGATCCCGGAAGAAGGTGATCGGCAGCCGCTGGAGAGCTCAGCACAGGTGACTGTGTCGTGGTTCGAGCGCAATGGCTTTGATGCTGCGAGCAGTACCTTGCTGGAGGATGCGCTGGTGGATTTCGAGCAGCCGGATGGTGACACGCATTACTGGATTGCCACCGAGTCCAAGCGTGCGCGGATGATGCGCAAGTTTGTGGAGGGGCATCTGCAGGTGCCGAAGGAATGGATTCGCGCGACCGGGTATTGGAAGGCGGATCCGAACGAGGTGGATTGATTGCTTCGCCCCTCTCCTTCGCTGCGCGAAAGGGAGGGCGAAGCTGTAGTGCCGAGCCATGCTCGGCAGAGGCTTTCCCGGTAAAGCGCCAGCCGAGCATGGCTCGGCTCTACACGGTCAAAAGCTACCCCTCCCCAGCCCTCCCCTTCGCTGCGCGAAAGGGAGGGGGCGAAGCTTTGGCCCTCCCCTTGGCCTTCGGCCAAAGGGAGGGGACTAAAGCTACTGCCCCTTGCCGAACTGGTATGTCACACCCAGCATCGGGCCGGACAGGGATACGTCCAGACGCTTGCCTTTGTCGCGGTAATCCAGGCTCTGGTGGCGGTAGCCCATCGATACGAACAGCTTGTCCGTCGCCTGGTAATTGGCCAATACCAGCAACTGCCAGGTCGAATCCGAACCCACGCCAAAACCGCCTACATCCACATAGGCAATGCTGCTCCAGCGCGGGCTCAGCGTCTGCCGCCAACGCATGCCGGCAATCGGATCAACGAAGGTGGAATCCGAACGCGCCGATACCAAGCCGGGCACGTTCACTGCAGCGTTGATATCCCAATAGCGAACACCGGCCAACAGGTCGATGCCGCTGCGCTCGTTGGCCAGCCAGGCATAGCCAGCTGTCACGGTTGCCGAGGTCTGCTTCACTTTTACATTCGCTGCCACGCCAATCGGCAAGGGTGTCGAATCCGAAGTGGATGCATGGGTGAAATCAGCCTGCAGCACGAAGTTGCCACGGCGCGCGGTGCCGGTAATGAAGGCGGCAGCGTCAAGGTTGTCCATCAACTCGGAGAAGGACTTGTGCACGTCCGCCGTCGGTGCGCTGCGGAACGGCCGAACTTGCCCTTCCATGCCGCTCATCCACACGTAAGGGGTGGCCTGGAAGCGCCAGCTGTCGTCGTTGTCGTTGCTCTGTGCGTGCGCAAGCGGAATGCCGCCCATTGCCAGCAGCAGGCACAGGCATTTTCGGGTAAATCGGATTTTCATTGAAGCTCCAGATGGTGCGTGCCCGCCAGCGCAGGCGCGCCGATTGCCCGCCTTATACGCCCAGGAAACGGAACGGTTTGGCGTCCTTGAACTGAGCGTTGGCCTCACCCGAATAGATGGTGCGCTGCTGGTTGCCAAGGTCCAGGCGCTTCACCTTGCCAGCGCCTGCACTGAAGTCGATCTTCTTCAGATCCACCCAGAACACATTGGTGGCCAGCGCCGATTCGAAGTAGTAACGCATGCGCGAGTGGTCGGACACCGTGCGCCAGCGGGTCGAGGAAATATTCGGCTGGTCCGGGGTGGTGATACCGTAAGGCACCGACACATTGCGGATCACGCCGAACACGCTGGCGGTGGATTCCACCGGATCGGTCGACTTGGGAATGGCGTCGATATAGAACGCCGCGCGTGCGAAGCGGTCGGAGGCGCGGTTGGTGCCCGGCAACATCACCGTGCCGCCGATCTGCCGCCAATAGCTTTCCAGTGCCAGCTGCTCTTCGAAGATCGGCGAGTTGGTCATCACCTTGTAGTCGCGGCTGTGGTGGATGACCTGCTTGCCCTTGATGTACTCGATGATGGCGCTGTCGCCAGTGGAATCAGACAAGGACAGATGCAGCGTTGCCATGCGCTGCTCACCAGGGGCGGCATCACTGACCAGGGTGAAGGGCTCGCTGCTCAGCGCTTTCACCGCTTCATCGACGGTGGCGAAGCTGTCCAGCATGTACTGCGTCCACACCGAGATGCTCAGGCCGGGCTTGCCGCTGTTGCGCTCGGGGTATTCGGACTCGGCCAGCCACAGCAGGTTGGCGACCAGGCCGGCTTCGTTCATGCCGTCGGTGGTGGAGATGTCGTAGGCACTGGCGATGACGCTGCCGTAGCGCGAGGTCCACTTCAGCGTATCCGGGCCGGTCTCGCCGTTGCGCTGCATGCCACGCGGGAACATCCACAGATGGGTGCCGGTGTCGATCTTGTAGTCCATCGAACGGCCGGTGAAGATTTCATTGCCGGCACCGTGATAGACAAAGCGGGTGCAGGCGTCGGCTTGCTGCTGCATGCCGGCCATACCGAACAGCACGGTGGCACAGGCGGCAATGATGGATCGCTTGGCTGATTTCATGGGGTGAGCTTCCTTGGCGTGATCAGGTCAGTGATACAACCGGATCGATCCTAGCAGCCATTCATTGTCCGATCGCGACAGGGTTGGCAGTCTCCAAAATCAGCAATCAGACAATTGGCCGCTGCTATGCTCCGCACATATTCGAATGGAGGAACTGCCCCATGCCTCAGATCACACCGCATCACACCGCCGCCATCCTCCGCCCTTTGCTGGTTGGTGGCCTGCTGAGCATCGCCCTGAGCGGCTGCCTGAGCGCGCCGCCGGTTTCCGACGACCCCAACTTCGGTCGCTGCAGCGATGTCTCGGTGCAGTGGGCGGTAGGCACGGTCAATGACGAAGCCACCGTGCGACGCCTGAAAAAGGAGAGCGGTGCAGGCCTGGTCAATCCGATCGGCCCGACCACGATTGTTTCCCGCGATATCCGTCAGGACCGCCTGCGCGTCTACACTGATGCCAACAACGTCATCACCAAGGTGCGTTGCGAGTAAGTTCTGCGCGCTGCGGCTTGCCGCAAGAACACGTGCACAAACGACGAACAGCAGGGTTTCCCCTGCCGTTCGTCGTTTCACACGCTCACAATGGCGAGCGCTAGGTTCAAACCGCGCTTACTTCAAACCGCGGTTGTGCAGCAGCGGCTCGACGCTCGGGTCCTTGCCGCGGAAGTCGCGGTAGGCCGTTGCCAGGTCGCGGGTATTGCCGATCGACAGGATCTTGTCGCGGAACACCTGGCCGTTCTCACGGGTCAGGCCACCGTTCTCCTTGAACCACTCGAAGGCGTCATGGTCGATCATCTCCGCCCAGAAGTAGGCGTAGTAACCGGCCGAGTAACCGCCGCCCCAGATATGGTCGAAGTAGCTGCTGCGGTAACGCGGCGGCACCTGTGCCAGATCCACCTTGTAGCGCTTCAGCGCATCGGCCTCGAACTTGTCCACATCCTGCAGCGGTGCATCAGCGCCCTGCGTATGCCATGCCAGGTCCAGCAGCGCCGCCGACAGGTACTCGGTGGTCATATAGCCCTGGTTGAAGGTCTTGGCCTTGGCGATCTTGTCGACCAGGTCCTGCGGCATCGCTGCCTTGGTCTGGTAGTGCTTGGCGTAGTTGGCGAACACCTTCGGATCAGACGCCCAGTGCTCGTTGAACTGCGACGGGAACTCGACGAAGTCACGCGGCACGCCGGTGCCGGCCACGCTCGGGTACTTGGTGTTGGAGAACATGCCGTGCAGCGCATGGCCGAACTCATGGAACATGGTGGTCACGTCGTCCCAGCTCAGCAGCGCGGGCTGGCCGGCGGCAGGCTTGGTGAAGTTGCTGACGTTGTAGACCACCGGCTTGGTACCGGTCAGGCCGTCCTGCTCGACGAACACGTCCATCCAGGCGCCACCGGACTTGCTGTCGCGCTTGAAGAAGTCGGCGTAGAACAGCGCCAGCGGCTGGCCGTTGGCATCGGTGACTTCAAACACGCGCACGTCCGGGTGATAGACCGGTAGGTCCTTGCGCTCCTTGAAGGTCAGGCCGTAGAGCTGGTTGGCGGCGTAGAAGACGCCGTTCTGCAGCACGTTGTCCATCTCGAAGTAGGGCTTGATCTGGGACTCGTCCAGGTCGTACTTGGCCTTGCGCACCTGCTCGGCGTAAAAATCCCAATCCGATGCGGTGGCCTTGAAGCCGCCCTTCTGTGCATCGATCACCTTCTGGATTTCAGCCAGCTCGCCACGTGCCTTGGCGGTAGCCGCCGGCACGGTGTCGGTCAGCAGCTTGAGCGCATGCTCCGGCGTCTGCGCCATCTGGTCGGTCAGGTTGTAGGCGGCGAAGTTCGGGAAGCCGAGCAGCTTGGCCTTGGCAGCGCGCAGCTGGGCCAGGCGCTGGATGATCTTGCGGGTATCGTTGGCATCGCCGTGCTCGGTGCGGGTTTCCGAGGCCTGCAGCACCTTGGCACGCACATCGCGGTCCTGCAGCGAGCCGAGTGCCGGCTGCTGGGTGGTGTTCTGCAGGCTCAGCACCCATTTGCCGTCGAGCTTGCGGCCCTTGGCGGCGTCTTCAGCGGCGGCGATATCGCCCTCGGACAGGCCAGCCAGCTGCGCCTTGTCGTCGATCACCACCGCACCGGCGGCGGTGGCCGCGACCAGCTTGTTGTGGAAGTCGTTGGCGAGGGTGGCTTCCTCGGCGTTGTACTGCTTCAGCGTTTCCTTGTCGGTATCGCTGAGCTCGGCGCCGGACTTGACGAAGCCCTTGTAGGTTTCTTCGACCACGCGCAGCTGCTCGGGGTCCAGGCCGGCTTCGGCGCGGCCGTCATAGATGCTCTTGATGCGCGCGAACAGCTTGGCATCCAGGTGGATGGCATCGCCATGCGCGGCCAGCTTGGGCACCACGTCTTCCTGGATCTTCTGCCGCTCCGGGTTGGTATCGGCCTGCACCACGCTGAAGAACACGCGGCTGACGCGGTCCAGGATGGCGCCGGATTTTTCCATCGGCAGCAAGGTGTTGTCGAAGGTGGCCGGCTGGGTGTTGTCGGTGATCTGCTTGATCTCCGCCAGCTGCTGGCGCATGCCTTCCTCGAAGGCCGGCAAGTAGTCACTGTCCTTGATCTTGCCGAAGGCCGGCGCCTGGAACGGCAGCGAGCTGACAGTCATGAACGGGTTGGTGGAAGCATCGCCCGGCTTGGCGGCCTCCGCAGGTGCATTGGCGGTCACGGGGGCAGTGGACTCCTTGCCAGAACAGGCGGCCAGCGCAAGGCTGATGGCGGCGGCCAGAACAACGGTACGCGACATGAAACGGCTCCTTGGGAACGGGCTTCGAACAGCCCTTTACCCTACTCCGTTCCCACGTTGGCAACATGTGCCGATGGTGGCGCCGGCCGGCGCCGGATCTGTCGGCTGCCAGCTCAGCCGGAGCTGTGGTTCTTGCCCTGCCATTGGCGGTACCACTGGCGGATGGCGGCCATGTCGGCCACGTCGTCACCGCTGGTGTGGAATACCGGGCCGAAACCAATGACCTTTTCTGGATAGTGGAAATAGGCCGGAATGATGGGCACATCGGCCATGCGCGCGATCTTCAGAAACCCGCCCTTCCATTCAGTCACCTGCTTGCGGGTGCCTTCCGGCGCCAGCGCGTACCAGACCTGCTCGCTGTCGCGGATCATCGCCACCGCCTGGCCCACCGTGCCCTGCGGCGAACTGCGATTCAACGGCACAACGCCCATTCGCCGCAGCACCACGCTCAGCGGCCACCAGAACAGCTTGTCCTTGCCAAGGATGCGCGCCTCCAGACCCAGCGCCATCTTTGCGGCCAGGCCCCACAGGCCATCCCAGTTGGACGAATGCGGCGCAGCGATCACCACCGCCTTGGCCAGATCAGGAATAGGCCCACGGATCTGCCAGCCGCCCAGGCGCAGGATGCTGCGGCCCAGCCAGCGGCTGAAACGGGCATTCTTGCGCTGCGGCATGGCGGCGGGAATGACCGGAATGGTCGGCGGCGTGTTGCTCAAGCACTACTCCCAATTACGTGTTGAACGGCCGCGCTTGACCTGCGCGCGTTCTTTTTTCTGATCCAGCCGGCGCAGCTTGGAGCCGTACGAGGGCTTGGTTGCCACCCGTGGCTTGGGCACGCTCAGGCTGGCCTGGATGAAGCTGGCAAGACGTTCGCGCGCATCCTGGCGGTTACGGTCCTGGGTGCGGAAGCGCTGCGCATCGATCACCAGCACGCCCTCGCCGGTCACCCGGCGGTCGCGGCGGGCGAGCAGGCGCTCGCGCAAGGGTTCAGGCAGGGACGGCGAGCCGGCGATGTCGAAACGCAGTTCCACCGCGGTGGAGACCTTGTTGACGTTCTGCCCGCCAGCGCCGGACGCGCGCACGAAACGCTCGACGATCTCCGTTTCCGGTATCGCCAAGTGTTCCGAGATTTCAATCTGCTCCGTCGCCATCGGCGCATTGTAAGGGTTGCGGCACCCTCGTTTGCGCGCAGCAGTTGCTCGCACGCTTGCGCGACTGTTGCCCCCTCCCTTGCGCTACGCGCAGGGGAGGGGCGAAGCGTGCACTCGCGCGAGGCCTGCCGGGCGCAGCTGTTACCCCCTCCCTTGCGCGTAGCGCAGGGGAGGGTTGGGGAGGGGTGCTTTTCGCGGCTGAGGTTGAGTGCTTGCGCTGGCTCTGAATACAAGGGCTTGCAGGCTGGGCTTTGCTGCGTGGCTGGAGCTTCAGAAGCCCCCCTCCCCAGCCCTCCCCTTTGCTACGCAAAAGGGAGGGGGTTCAAGCAACAGCACCCCTCCCCAGCCCTCCCCTTTGCTGCGCAAAAGGGAGGGTTCCATTCACTCCCAATACTGCCCCGCCCAGCGCCGGTAGGCGCGGTAGTGATGGATCGCGAACCCGTCAAACGAGGGCTCGTTGCGCAGCGCACGCTCCACCTTGCGCACTTCCTGCTCGAACACCTTCGGTCCTTCTTCATGGAAGGTGACTTTGTTGATGTCGTTGGACGACACCTCCAACCCAATCACCACCTTCTTGCCGACTTCATTGGCATAGGCGATCTCGCTGGACGCGTGCGAGAGGATGCTGTCGCGGCCCTCGGCCTTGTCGCGGTAGTCCATCAAGGCGACGTAGTCGTAGATGTTGATGGTGTGCTCGCTCACCGGACGATGGCGGCCATTCCAGTCCACCTCGATGCCGTCCAGCCAGAACGGAATCGCCGGGCCTACCGCCAGGGTCGCGCCGCTCTCCTGCTTGATGCGCATCACCGCTGCGCTCATGTCCAGAAAACCCACCAGCAGGTCGGCGCGGGTGTCGTCATCCCATTCGTCGAGGATATGCGGTTCGATGTCCAGGTTGGCGCCATCAAACCGCGCCGCTGCCGGCACCGATGCGTTGTAGTCCACCACCCGGCGGAACATTGCCTCAGCCTCCTTGCGGTGCTCCGGCAACACGTACTTCTGCGTGCTCAGATACCAGGAGCCCAGCAAGGCATACACCTTCATGCTTTTGCTGTGCAGGCGCTCGATGAAGGCGCGGTACAACTCCGGCTTCTCGACGATGAGGTTGCGGTCCTTGTAGGCGTCGGCATACAGATAGACGGTATCGATGCGCTGCGATTTTAGATACGCCACCGCCTCATCGGCGACCGCCGGGTCCTCGATCATCGCGTACGACTCGGCCTCCCAGGTCCAGATCGCACGACTGGCCGCTGCCGCCTTCGCCATTGGCACTACACATAGCGCTGCCAGCAGGCCAAGGCCGAACATCCGGCTCATTGCGACTTCTCCACGCCTGCGGCGGCATCCACCGGCAGACGGTAACGGCCCTGCCCGATCGCCTTGCCATTGTCAGGATCGGACGGGAACACCGACACATAACAACGACCGCCGCAATCCTGCGGCAGGCGCAGCTGCAACTGCACCTGCTGGCTGCCGCCCGGCGGCAGCTGCAATGCCTGCCCATACACTTCCTGCAGCTCGCGCCCATCCTCGCTGGACATCACCGCCAGCGGCACGAACACGCGGCTGGGCTTGGGATCGCCACTGCTGAACACCGCCGTCAGCTGCACGCCATCGGCTACCGCGGCGACCTCGGCCGAGGCCAGCGACAAGCCGTGCGCCAGCGGCGCCGCAGCCACTTCGGCAGCCGCTGCCGGTGCGCTGTACGCCACCAGCTTGGGTGTTGCGCCTTCCGGCGTCAGTGCGTTCTTCTGCATGAAGATCGCATTGGCCTGGGTGTAGCGCTGCAACCGCTGCATGGCCCAGGCGCGCACGCTGGCATCGTCGGTTTCGGCCAGGTGCATGCCGTCCTGCAGCTCGTACAACTTGCCGTCATGCAGCCACCAACGCCCGGCCAGATATTCCGGCGCACTGGTCTTGGTCTGCTTCAAGGGGAATTGCTGATTGCTGCGGAAGCTCTCGGCCATGTCCAGGCCGGTACCCAGCCACGGCGTCTGTGCCGGCCGTTTCAGCCCATAGGTGTTGGACAACAGCGCGATCAGCGACGGCGTCACGTCCAGCTGCGAGGACACTGCGCGAATGCGCTTGGGCTGCTTGAGCAGCGGTGAGAACACGATCAAGGGCACGTGGTAACGGTCCACATGCTCGCCCATCGGGATTTCAGGCAGGCGATGGTCGCCGGTGATGACGAAGAGGGTATTGGCATACCACGGGGTTTTTTCCACCGAAGCGAAATAGCGACGCAGCTGCTCGTCGGTGTACAGGATGGTGGCGTAGATATCAGTGCTGGCGCGATAGCTGGCGCGCTCGGCCTCGGGCACCTGCAGCTGCTGCAGGCGCTGCTCGAACTGCTTGCGGTACACATCCTGATCCGGGAACTCGTAGCTGGTGTGCATCGAGATGGTCTGGATCGCGGTCAGGAACGGTGCCTGCACGTTGTCGTTATCGGCAAGTACGCGCGAGATCAGTTCCTTGTCCGGGTAACCCCAGGCACTGAATGGATTGCGTTGATAGCCATCACCAAAATTGTTCATGTCGACCAGCGTCTGCACCTGCTGGCCCTGCATGTAGGCGCGCTCGTTGTCGAAGTTGGTGTCGGTACCGTTGTAGAAGGCGGTGTTATAGCCCTGCTGGCGCAACACACTGAACAGGCCCGGGTGCGCCGGCATGCGATCGCCCAGCCCGGTGAAGCCTTCGTCGGCGAACGGTGCCGAACCAATCAAGGTCGGCAGCACGCCGAAGGTGCGTCCCTGGTTGGCGAGGAAGTTGTCGAAGTACAGGCTGCGCTCGGCCAGTTCATCGAGGAACGGAGTGAAGCTGCCCAGCGATGCCTGCGGACCGGAGAACGAGCGACCCAGGCCTTCGACCACGATCAACACCACGTTCGGCGGACGACCATCACTGGTCGGCGCGAAATTCGGGCCCAAGGCATCCGGGGTCTGCTCCGGGTGCAGGAACGGGAAGTTCGGATCCAGCGGGGCTTCATCGCTGGCGACGGCGCTGGGTACGACCGCGACATCCGACTCGCCCTTGAACCAGCGCCACACATCGCCGCTGAACCAGGCCAGCTTGTTGCAGGCCAGATCGCGCGAGGCGACAT
Organism: Stenotrophomonas sp. STEN021; assembly: GCF_056760175.1. NCBI lineage: Bacteria > Pseudomonadati > Pseudomonadota > Gammaproteobacteria > Lysobacterales > Lysobacteraceae > Stenotrophomonas > Stenotrophomonas sp. STEN021. The sequence goes on from NZ_JBRREH010000031.1 coordinate 14,940, forward strand.
CCTTCAAGGCCACCGCGCCACTGGGCAGCGGCAGTATCCAGGCGATGCCACCGGCTACCAACAATGCCGTGCTCCACACCGTGGAGCCGCGCGCATCACGGCGCGCCAGCCACAGCAGGCCCAGCCACAACACCAGCAGCGGCAAAGCCATCGCCAACACGCCGCGTAGGCCAAGCGGCGCACCATCGGCCAAGGTGGTGCGTATTTCTGCAAGGCTGTAGCCGAACAGATCCGCGCCCAGCGGCACGTGCGCGACCTGAAAATACTGGTCGAGCAGCACCTGCACCACGATGAACAGCGACCACAGCAGGCCCAAGGCGATGTAGCGCGGCAAGGCCCGCTTGATTGCCAGCAAGGGCAGCGACAACAACACCAGGATTGGCACCGAACGCAGCAGCATCAGCAGCGCCTGGGCACCGGCAATGCCGGCAATTGCGCCGGTCTGCAAGCCGCCGCCAGCACCTGCAACACCGTTGCTGACCGCCATTGCGACCAGCACCAGCTGCGCAAGCAGCAACACCGGGAAGGCCGAAGAAAAGCGCGCCCAGGCGCCACCGTCATGCGTGGAGATCATCGTCAACTGCTCCGTTACCAGCGCGTATAGATGGAGCCGGACAGGCGCTGCTCCTCAAAACCACCATCGTCGTCGGCATAGCCGGCGCCCAGCTTGAAACCCCAGTTAGGGGTGACCTGATGCCGCCAGGCGACACCGAGGGCCGCGTTGCTGTCACGCACCACGCCGCCGAAGCGATCAAGGTCGGTGCTGCGACCGCTGCTGACGCTGACTTCCAGATAGTCGTCGGCATCGCCCTTGTAGTAATTGCGCAGCAACACCCGGTGGCTCCAGCTGCCCGAGCCAACACCCGGCACGTGCTGCAGCTTGTAACGGCCATACCAGTTGCCGACATAGCGGCCGACGCCGACGCCGTAGAACTCGGTGGTGTCGGAGAAGCGCAACTGGTCGACGCTGGCCGACAGTTCCCAGCCATTGCCTACGCCCTGGAATACCTCCACGCGCCAGCTCTGCTTGGGCAGCACGCCGCTGGACGGACCGCGCTGGTAACGCAGGTTTGCATAGGCGCGCGACCACAGTGGTGCGTAGCCATCCAGCGCCCAGGCAGTGTCGGAGGTGTTGAAGTGATCGGCACGCAGCAGCTCCAGACCCAGCGAACCACGCGGGAAATAGCGGCGCAGGGTCAGGTCGTTGTCGTTCCAGCTCTGGCGGTCACCGCTGAAGCGGGTGTGATCCCAGCCCGCGCTTGCTCCCCAACGGTAGCCATCGGCTGCGACCACATCCGGGTTGGCCATGCGCGGCAACAGGCTAAGGCGCAGCTCGGCGATTTCCTTGGGGTCCGCGCCCAGCGTGGCGGCGGCGTCGAAATCAGCACGCGCAGCAGAAGTCTGGCCGAGCGCACGCAACGCGCGCCCACGCGCGATGCGCGCGGCCAGATCCTGCGGTGCCAGCTCAACCCAACGCGAGTACGCATCGGCGGCTTGCTGCGGGCGGTCGCTCCAGCGGTACATATCGCCCAGCGCCGACCAGGCGTCGGCATAGCTCGGGCTGTTCTTCACCACCTGCTGCAGATCGGCCTCGGCGGCGGCGTATTGGCCATCCCAGGCATAGGTGCGGCCGCGCGCCAACAGCACGTCGCCATTGCCCGGATGCTCGGTCAACAACGCGCTGTAGCGGGCGATGGTAGCGGCGCGGTTGTTGGCGTCGGACTGCTCGCGGATCTGCTGCAGTTGCACGGTCAGGCTGTCCGGTGCCTCCTGCGCAAACGCCAGCAGCGGCGCAGCGGCCAGCGCCAACAACAGGCAACGCGACAGCACATGGCGCGGAGCACGGAGAGAAAGGTGCTGGGTCATGGAACGGTTCCTGGAAATCATTTGTTGATACTCGATTCGCTGATCACCGACGATGCCACTGCCACCGCCATCGGTACTTCTTCTTTGTGGCTCTGCTGCCAGGAACCATCACGACTGATGCGCCCCCAGCTATGCCGTTTACGACGGGTGAACATCCAGCGGATCGTGGCGGAGAAACGCCAAACGGAGTTCAGCTGGCGATAACCGAAGTTCTCCAGAATCGCGACCACGAACAAACGCAGCTGCTGCGCCGGCCGCGAGTACAGGCCGAAAGAAAGTTCCTCCAGCAGCATCGCGTTGACCGAGAGCAGGATGCCCATGCCAACTGCTGCGGCAAGGAAGATCAGGAATACGTCCAGCTGCACCAGCCCGCACAGGGCCAGCACGATCATCGAGACATAGCCCACCACCTCGATGATCGGGCCGAGAAACTCGAAGAACAGCATGAACGGGAACGCCACCCAACCGGCGGCGCCGCTGCGGCGATTGAACAACATGCCGATATTGGTCCACAGGCTTTCGGCCAGACCGCGCTGCCAGCGCATGCGCTGGTTGCGCAGTGATGCCAGATCAGTCGGCGCCTCGGTCCAGCAGACTGGATCGGGCACGAACACGATGCGGTAGTCGCGCTTTTCTTCGCGCAGATTGCGGTGCAGGCGGATCACCAGATCCATGTCTTCGCCGACGGTGTCGGTGCGGTAGCCACCGATGGCGATCACCCTTTCCTTGTAGAACACACCGAAGGCGCCGGAGATGATCAGCAGCGCGTTCATAGGCGACCAGCCCATGCGCCCGAACAGGAAGGCGCGCAGGTATTCCACCAGCTGGAAGCTCGGCAGCCAGCGGTTGGGCAGGCCGATCTTGTCGAGCATGCCGTCACGCACAGTGCAGCCATTGAGCACGCGCACCACGCCACCGCTGGCAACCACGCGGCTGTCCTCCAGGAACGGCCGCACCACCCGCGACAGACTCTCCGGCTGCAGGATGCTGTCGGCATCGACCACGCAGAACAGCGGATAGCGCACGCAGTTGATGCCGGCATTGATCGCATCGGCCTTGCCGCCATTGGCCTTGTCGACCATGCGCACGCGCGGGCAACTTGCCGAGGCATAAACCCCGTGCACCGGCTCGGTCTGCAGACGGGTGCGATAGGCCTCCGGCACTCGCACCAGTCCAAACGCCTCGATCAGCGCATCGCGGGTACGGTCGCTGGAGCCGTCGTTGACGACCACGATCTCGAACGCCGGGTAGCTGGTCTTGAGCAGCGAGCGCACCGAGGAAACCACCGAGGTTTCTTCGTTGTAGGCGGGCAGGATGATGCTCACCGGCGGCTGGTAATCGCGCAGACCAGCCGGCAGGTAATTGGCCCGGTACTCGCGCATGTAGCGGACGATCTGGTAGGCCGAGATGTAGTTGAGCAGCAGATAGGCCAGGTTGATCGCGACGAAGTAGGCCATGAAGAACCACTGCAGCGAGTCGGCGATACTCACCCAGGGAATCTGCTGCACGTAGCTCACAAGCATCTGCCAATAAGCGCTCATGTCGCACTCCTCATTGCGTTCTCGGACAGCACCTGTTCGATGATGTCGCGCCCGTAGCCATCACTCTGCCGCGACTGCACTTCGCGCATCGCATCGGCGCCCATGCCCGGCAAGCCGAACAAGGCCTGCGCGGTGCGATAGCGCACCCACCAGACACTGTCTGAGAGCAGCGCCTCCAGTCGCCCGGCATCGCCAGGTTCGCCGATGCGGCCCAAAGCAGCTGCCGCGTGCATGCGCACATGCCAACGCGACGCCGTGAGGAAACCGATCACCCGCTCGCGGTCCTGGCGATCGTTGATCAGCTGCAGGCATACCGAGATGATGTGATCATCCACGTGCCCTTCCAGCAATTGCCGGACCACAACCGCCGCACGCTGCGGATCGATATCCGCCAGGAAGCGCACCAGCTTCACGGTGGAGTCGGCATTGGCACGCAACAACGCATTGCTGATCTCGCGGGCGGCGCTGCCGTCCTCGTTCTCGGCAAGGATCCGCGCCACGCTGCCCGGCACCCAATCCTCGCGCTCGGTAATCATCGGCACAAAGGCCGACATGGCGCGCGGCGGATCCACCTGTGCCAACGCTCGCGCTGCGCACAACGAGACGATGGGGCTGCGGTCGTTGAGGAATTTGGCCAGCAGGTCGTAGAGATGCCGGTCGCGCAGATGGCCCAAGGCAATGATGGTCATCGCACGGTCGTGGTAGCTGCCACGCAGCATGCGTTGCGCCGCGTCTTCCAGACCGACCCGATGACCCAGCGGGGCCAGCCGCCGTACCGAAGCTTCCGGCAAGGTCTCGCAGACGCTGTTCCAGGCTTCGATGAAGCCTATGACCTCATCGCGTTGCAATCGATGCACCGGTACGGTTTCCCCGCCAAGCTCGCGCTGCAGAACATCGTTCCAGTACTGCCGGGCCTGGGCGTCGCGCTTTTCACGGCGCTGCGCCCTTACCCGCAGAAAAACAATGATCAACAGCAGAACCGTGGCCAACAGCAGGGTGAGAATCGCCACCCAACTGGCCACGACGAGTACGGTCGGCCCCTCGAACAGACTGTCCATCGCAGTTCCCTACTTGTTGCGGGTACGTGGCTTGCGAGACCACCTACCCCCCCCTGAGTGCAGCAATCGGCCTAAAGCATAGACAGAAACGTGACACCAGTCTCTATTTTTCTCAATTTCAGTAAGGTTCCCGTCATCTAATTATGCTAACGGTTGATCGTAAGATGTAAATATTTCATTAAAAACAATGCCCTAGCGCGCACTTCTGCAATCGCAGATGACGTGCGTACCGCCAACAGGACCAGAAAGCTGTCTTCAGACCTGGCAAGGCCGCGGTTATGCTCGGACCCTGCCCACCACAAGGACGATCCATGCAGCGCTGCCGCAAATCCTTTCGTACCCGTTGCGTTCCCCTGCTGGTAGCCGCCAGCCTGCTGCTCGCCGGCTTGGCGCCTGCATGGGCGGCACCGGCCACCGACGCCGACGTCAATCGCCTGCTGGCGGCCTCGCGCGCGCAGAGCATGCTCGACGCGATGCTGCCGCAGATGGAAGCCATGCAGGCGCAGCAGTTTGCGCAGATCGCCGAGAAGCAGCCGCTGACGGCCGAGCAGAAGGCCGGACTGCAGCGCATCCAGCAGCGCACCTCGCAGACCCTGCGTCAGGCCCTGGCCTGGTCACAGATGCGGCCGATGTATGTGGATCTGTACAAGCAGTCGTTCTCGAAGGAAGACGTGCTGGCGATGGCCGAGTTCTACGAGAGCCCGGCCGGCCAGAGCCTGCTCGACAAGACCCCGGCGCTGATGCAGAACCTGATGGTCGCCATCCAGCAGAAGATGATCCCGCTGATGGCGGATCTGCAGAAGGACCTGGAAAAGATCAGCAGCGAAGTCAAATAAGCGCTCTACTGTAGTGCCGAGCCATGCTCGGCATGGGCGTTACCGGTAAAGCTGCTCTGTTTTTGTAGGAACGGCGTCAGCTGCGAAGCTGGCGATGTTGGAATCACCGGCATACCTGCAATCTGACGGTTCATGGGCTTCGCGGCTTACGCCGCTCCTACAAGAGCGGATGGTTCGCTGGTAAAGCTGCTCTGTTTTTGTAGGAGCGGCATAAGCCGCGAAGCTGGAAATGCTGCAATTACCGGCATTCCCGCAATCTGATGGTTTGTGGGCTTCGCGGCTTACGCCGCTCCTGCAATTCCGCACGTATTGATGGGTTTCTGCGGGAGCCCATGCCGAGCACGGCTCGGCACTACATTGGCATTGTTTGTAAGGCCTCTGCCGAGCATGGCCCGGCACTACCTTCAGTCCGGCAGTTTCCAGTTGAACAGGTCCATCGCCTTCTGGAACTCGCGATCCAGCGGTGCGCGCACTTCGATGCGGCGGCCGTCCTGCGGGTGCGGGAAGGCCAGGCGCTCGGCGTGCAGCAGCATGCGGTGCACACCCTGCATGCGGAAGCTGCGGTTGTGCCGTCCATCACCGTGGCTGGTGTCGCCGATCATGTGATGGAACATGTGCTTGAGGTGCCTGCGGATCTGGCGGAAACGACCGGTCTGCGGCTGGCAGCGCAGCAGCGCGTAGCGCGAGGTCGGAAAGCCCGCCGACGGAATCGGCAACTCGCCTTCCAGCAGCTTCTGGAAATGGGTAATCGCCTGCTTCTTGACCGGCTTGCCGGGGCCGCCGTCCAGATCGTGATCGACGGTGAACGCATCTTCAGCCGGCCAACCACGGCATACCGCGAGGTAATCCTTCTCCACTTCGCCGCCCATCAGCGTCTTGCCCAAGGTGCTGGCGCTTTCGCGATCGAAGGCCAGCAGCAGGCAACCACTGGTCGCACGGTCCAGCCGGTGCACGAGGAAAATCGGCTTGCCCAACTGTTCGCGCAGGCGATCAGCCAGGAAATCATCTTCGCCACGCGCCAGCTTGCTGTCGTGAACCATCAAGCCCGCTGGCTTGTTGACCACCGCCAACCACGGGTCTTCGTACAACAGCGGCAGCGGTTCAACGACGACCGGCGCTTCCACTGCTTCATCGACAACATCACTCATCGGCGCAACCACGCCGACGCCACTGCAATCGAACCAGACACGCCGGTTACCCACGACCACAACGGGATCGAAGCAAACTGCGGACCGCCCGCTTCCAGGCCGTACAACAAGGCCGATACCACCATCAAACCGGCACCAGCAACGGCGGTAACCACGCGCCGCTGCATGCGCTGCAGCGTGCCTTCAAGATTGACGATGTCCTGCGAGCGCATCGCCAACTCATGCTTGCCTTCCACCTGCTGGCGCAGCCAACTGTGCAGCAGGGCCGGCATGTCCGGGGCCTGGGTCATGATTTCCGGCAGGCGCTTGCGCAGCTCCTTCAACGCGCGGCGCGGGCTGTAGCGCTCGCGCAGGATGCGCTCCAGCACCGGCTTGGCGACTTCCCAGATATCCAGGTTCGGGTCGAGCTGGCGGCCCACGCCTTCGATGTTCAGCAGCGTCTTCTGCAGCAGGATCAACTGCGGCTGCAGGGTCAGCTGGTAGCGCTGGGCGGTGCGGAACAGCTTCATCAGCACTTCGGCCAGCGAAATCTGTGACAGCGGCCGGGTGAAGTACGGCTCGCAGACCGCGCGCACCGCAGCTTCCAGTTCGTCGATGCGTACCGTGTTCGGCATCCACTGCGCCTGCAGGTGCAGCTCGGCGATGCGGCGGTAATCACGGTTGAAGATGGCCATGAAGTTTTCGGCGAGGTAGAACTGATCCTCTTCCGACAGCTGGCCCATGATGCCAAAGTCCAGCGCGATGAAGCGCGGGTTGTCGCGGCGCGCCGGATCGATGTCGACCCAGATGTTGCCGGCGTGTGCATCGGCATGGAAGAAGTTGTCGCGGAACACCTGCGTGTAGAACACGCGCACGCCCTTGGCGGCCAGCGCCTTGCGGTCGATGCCGGCCTTGTCCAACGCCACGATGTCGTCGGAGGGAATGCCCCAGACGCGTTCCAGCGTCAGCGCGCGCTCGGCGGTGTGGCTCCAGATCACTTCTGGAACGTACAGGTCGTCCGAGTTTTCCCAGAAGCGGCGCAGCACGCTGGCGTTGGCGCCTTCGCGCTGCAGGTCCAACTCGGCGGCCAGGGTGGTTTCGATCTCGGCCACCACTTCGCGCGGGCGGATCTTGTCGGCACGCGGATGGGTGCGTTCGACCAGCGCAGCCAGCGACTTGAGCAGGGCGATGTCACCGGCGATCTGCTTTTCGATATCCGGGCGCAGCACCTTGACCACGACCTGGCGGCCATCGTCCAAGGTCGCCGCATGTACCTGCGCGATCGAGGCCGAAGCCAGCGGCGCGGTGTCGAAGCTGGCGAAGGCTTCGGTGATCGGCAGGCCCAGCGCCTGCTCGACGATCTGCAGCGCATGCTCGCCGTCGAACGGCTTGACCCGGTCCTGCAGCAGTGTCAGCTCGGCGGCGACATCCGGCGGCACCAGATCGCGGCGGGTGGACAGGATCTGCCCAAACTTGACGAAGATCGGGCCCAGCTCCTGCAGCGCCAGACGCAGACGCGCACCGCGCGACTGCGAGGCGATATCGGCACTGGCGCGCGGCACGAACGGCTTGGCAACGCTCAGCCAACGTTCGACCGGAGTGTCATCGAGCAGATCATCCAGGCGGTAACGCAGGATCACCCGGCCGATGCGGCTGGCGCGGAACATGGCGCGGACCAACTTCATGCCGCACCCCCAACGCGCTGACGCAGGCGCGCGATGCGCGCGGCCATGCGTTCGACGTCATCGCGGATCACGTCCACATCATCATGGAAGGCATCCAGCTCGGCACGGGCAACGACATCACGCGACTCCTCGGTAACGTATTCGGCGGCGGTCTCGGCCAGATCCTTGGCGCTGCGCCTGGCCTGCAGCAACGCTGCACGCAGGGTCTGCGCGATCTGCACACCGAGGATCTCGCCAAAGGCTTTGACAAAAGGCTGCTGCCAATCCGGATCAAAACGGGTGGCCAGCTGCTGCAGGCGGCGCGCCAGCTCGGCATCGCCGGAGACCTTGACCCGCCCAGCGGGCGCGCTGTTGCCGCGCCGTGCATTGGCCAGGAAGGGCAGTTGCGCCAGCACCCCGCCCAGCGTGCTGCGCACAGCCAGGTCCGGTTCCAGCGACGGATCGACCGGGCCCACGGTCAGGCGTTCGCCGGCGACCCCGATCTGCATCGCCAGCGACGGCGACTCCAGGGTCAGGGCGATCCGTTGCCCGTCGAGCGAGGCCAGCGCGGTGCGGGTATCCGGGTCCAGCGCCAGCGCGCGGTTCAAGGCCACTTCCAGCGCACGGCCGGCCAGCGGCTTGATCATTTTGAGGGGGGATGCAGGCATGCCGGCATTCTACCGGAGGGGCGGGATCGGGAGCCTGCCATGCACGATGTTGCGACGCCCCGCGACGTAGCCCGGGTAAGCGCAGCGCACCCGGGGCCGTTGGCGGACGCGTGGGAAGCCGGTGCTGGCTTGCTGCCGGGTGCGCTGCGCTTACCCGGGCTACGGGCGCTGATGCATCGTCCGCACAGGGTTTGTTCATGTCAGCGCCCCGCGATAAACAAATCCCGAATCCCGAATCCCCATTTCCGGCGTTTGCGTTCATGCTATGCAGACACCACCAAACACAGCGTCAGGAGCACACAGGCAATGGGCAAGACCCGGGTTGGCATCATTTTCGGCGGTCGCTCGGCCGAGCACGAGGTCTCGCTGCAGTCGGCGAAGAACATCTTCGATGCGCTGGACAAGGAACGTTTCGACGTCAGCCTGATCGGCGTGGACAAGCAAGGCCTGTGGCACCTGTGCGACGCGGCCGGTTTCCTGCTCGATGCCGATGATCCCAAGCGCATCGCGCTGGACACCTCCGGCCCGGTGCTGTCGGTACTGCCCGGCGCCGAGCGTGGCCAGCTGCTGGCCGCCGATGGTCGCGACGTGCCGCAGTTGGATGTGGTGTTCCCGATCGTGCATGGCACCCTCGGCGAAGACGGCACCCTGCAGGGCCTGCTGCGCACCTTGAACCTGCCGTTCGCTGGTCCCGGCGTGCTTGGCGCAGCCGCGGCGATGGACAAGGACATGGCCAAGCGCCTGCTGCGCGATGCCGGCCTGGCGGTGGCGCCGTTTGCCTGCTTCAACCATGTCACCGCTGCCCACGCTGACTACGACGCGCTGGTCGCGCAGCTCGGCCTGCCGCTGTTCGTCAAGCCGGCCAACCAGGGCTCCTCGGTCGGCGTGAGCAAGGTGCGCAATGCCGAAGAGTTCGCCACCGCGATGGCATTGGCCCTGTCGTTCGACCACAAGGTGCTGGTGGAATCGGCGATTGTCGGTCGTGAGATCGAATGCGCAGTGCTGGGCAATGACGTGCCCGAAGCCAGCGTCTGTGGCGAAGTGGTGGTGCATGACGATTTCTACGCCTATGACACCAAGTACATCAGCGCCAGCGGCGCGGAGACGGTGATCCCGGCCGACATCGCTGCCGATGCGCAGCAGCGCATCCGTGAGATCGCCGTGCGCGCCTACCAGGCGCTGGACTGCATCGGCATGGCGCGCGTGGACGTGTTCCTCACCGAGGCCGGCGACGTCGTCATCAACGAACTGAACACCCTGCCCGGCTTCACCAAGATCAGCATGTATCCCAAGCTGTGGGGCGCAAGCGGTCTGGGCTATACCGCGCTGATCACCCGCCTGATCGAGCTGGCGCTGGAGCGCAACGCCGCAGACAAGGGCCTGCGCAGCTCGATCAGCACGTCGGCCTGATCTAAACTGCTGAAACGACGCGGCCCGCACCCTCCACGAGGATGCGGGCCGTTCTGTTTCTGGCGTCAGGAGTGATCAGCCTTTCTTGCGGAACATCGACACCACCGCAAGGATCAGGAAGACGACGAACAGGATCCACGCGATATTGCTGGCCGCACCGGCAATGCCACTGAAGCCGAGTACGGCGGCAATGATGGCGATGACGAAGAAAACGACGGCGTAATGCAGCATGGGCTGGGTCCTCGGTTGGAATCAGGGCTCCATCCTCGGCAATTGCCGGTCGCGATACGGTGACAGGAACGTTAGCGCCGGATGATGACGACACGGTCCATTCAGGATACGGCCGCCAAACGCCGCAAGCCTTCCTCGATGGACACCCTGGGCACATAGCCGAAATCGCGGCGTGCCGGCTCCATCGAATACCAATGCGGCGTGCACAGCTGCTCGGCGAGGAAGCGGGTCATCGGCGGTTCGCCAGACAAGCGCAGCAGCGGCCACAGCTTTTCGCAGACCGAGCCGATGCGGTAAGCGGTCTTGAACGAGATCGACTTCTCCACACCAGGCGCGCCCACCGCTGCAAGCAGGCGGTTGAGCAGCTCGCGCATCGGCAGCGGCTCGCCGTTGGAAATGAAGTAGGCCTTGCCGGCGCAGGCCGCACCAACCACCAGATGATCGAAGGCATCGAAGTGCGCCTGCGCGGCGTTGTCGATGAAGGTGGTATCGACCTTGTTCGTGCCATCGCCGACAAAGCGCAGGCGTCCGGCACGCGCGCGTTCGGCCAAGCGCGGCACCAACTGATTGTCGCCCGGGCCCCAGATCAGCCGCGGGCGCAGCGCGATGGTTGCCAGATCGGCACCATTGGCGGCCAGCACTTCCTGCTCGGCGATGGTCTTGGTGGCGGCATACGGCGCCTGGAAGTCCTCACCGTAAGGCACTTCATCCGCACCCAGGCCTTCGACCGGATGGGTGGCGCGATGGGTGACGCTGGGTGTTGAGGTGTAGACCAAGCGGCGGATGTCGTGCGCCTTGCAGGCGGCAAGCACATTGCGGGTGCCGACCACATTGGCCTGGAAGTAGCTGTCGTAGCTGCCCCAGGCTCCAGCCTTTGCAGCGTTGTGGAAGATGGCATCGACGCCGGCGGCGGCGTGATGCACAGCGTTCGCATCGGCCAGGTCGCCACGGATCTGGCCAACCCCGATTTCCTGCAATGCCGGGTAATGCCCGCGATTGAAGCTCAGCACCTGATGGCCGCGTTCGACCAGGCCACGGCACAAGGCCTGACCGAGAAAACCACCACCACCGGTAACCAGAATCTTCATTCGTTTGATCGCTCTGTTGCTGGGCTTCCGCGCCGACTGGCCGCGGCGGAAGCATTGAGATTTGTCCGTCAGTATCGCAGCAGTGGTGTTCGGGTGCTTTGCCGGGATGTTGGCGGAGAGCGTTACCCCTCCCCAACCCTCCCCTCCGCCTTCGGCGCAAGGGAGGGAGCAAGAGCACCCCTCCCCAACCCTCCCCTTGCCTGCGGCAAAGGGAGGGGGCAACAGCAGCAGCGCTGCGGGTGCGTCGAGCAGCCAGGCTTTAGCCCTCCCTTTCGCGTAGCGAAGGGGAGGGTTGGGAGGGGTGCTCTTCGCCGTGCGCCAAGGCCCGCAGGATGTCCTCCAACACAGCCGGCATCCGCTGCAAAACCTCGTCATTCCAGTAACGCAGCACCCCGAAGCCCAATCCCTGCAGCACCTCGGTACGCCGCTGGTCATAGACAAGCTGCTCAAGATGCTGCCCTCCATCCAGCTCGACGATCAGCCTCGCTTCAAGGCAGACGAAGTCGGCGATGTAGCCGGCCAAGGGTTTTTGTCTGCGGAAGCGGAAACCTGCCAACTGGCGCCGGCGTAGTTGCTGCCACAGGCGGCCTTCGGCATCGGTGGGTGTGTTGCGCAAGGCTCTTGCGCGTGTTCGCAGCTTGTCCATTGCGGCTCTCCGTTCTTGGTACGGAAATCCTGCGGTTGCTGACGATGGGAGCCTGTCAGGGAATCACTGGATTCAAGCTGTCCCTCGACTCAAAGGACACTGCGCTTTACCCCTCCCCAGCCCTCCCCTCCGCCTTCGGCGCAAGGGAGGGAGCAAGAGCACCCCTCCCCAGCCCTCCCCTTGCCTACGGCAAAGGGAGGGGGCAAAGCTTTAGCCCTCCCTTTCGCGCAGCGAAGGGGAGGGTTGGGAGGGGTGCTCTTGCTCTTGCTCTTGCTCGTGCTTCAAGCCTTCCAGCTCAACCCAACTGCGCCTGCGCCCACACTGCCAGCTTCTCGCGCCCGATCTTGGCGTTGTGGCGGATATCCACGGGGAAACCCGGGTGACGCAGGAAGTGTTCAATACCCGCGAAGCGCGGATGAGCCAATGCCAAGATCCGCAACTGCTTCTCGATTTCAGCGAAAGGCTGATCCGGCAGCAGTTCGTAACACAGCACCGGCAGCTGCTGGCCCAAGGCACCAACACCCACCAGAGCCGTGCGCCGTACACCTGCCACGGTGTTGAACACCGGCTCCACCTGCTCGGTATACAGCGGCCCTGTCGCCGTCTCGACCCGATGCGTCTTGCGCCCGCAGAACCACAGCCGCCCTTCGGCATCGAACCAACCCACATCGCCCATGCGGTGCACGATGCGCTCGCCGCCATCGGCCAGTCCTTCGCTGATCTTGGCTGCGGCCGTTGCCTGCGGCCGGTTGAAGTAACTATCGGTCGTTGTCGGACCGACCACAGTGATCTCACCCACCTCCCCGGCCGGCAACTCACGCACCCCATTCCAGTCCGCAATGGGTTCGTCGGTGATGGCAATGATGCGCACGACATTCGGTGCGACCACACGACCAACGCAGGTACCCGCACCAGCCTCGGTGGCCTCACGCGTATCGACCAGTTCGCGGCCTTCAATCACCGCTACCGGCAGGCATTCGGTGGCACCGTAAGGCGTCCAGAACTGGCCGTCTTCCGGCATCAGCGAACGGATCTTGGACACGATCTCCGGCGGCACCGGCGCACCCGCTGAAGTGGCGCGGGTCACCGTTGGCAGCGGATGGCCGTGTTCGGCCAGCACCCGCATCAGGGCCGGCGAACCAAACAGCTGGGTCACACCGAAACGGGCGATGGCATCGTGCAGCTTGCGCGGATCGGCGCTGCCCGGCCGGGTCGGGTCCATGTCCGGAATCACCGACGTCAGGCCAAGCGCCGGGTCGAACAGGGCGAACGGCGGGAAGGTCGGCAGGTCGATGCCACCGGGCTGCATGCCGAAAGCATTGCGCAGCAGTTCCACCTGGCCGACGAAATGCCGATGCCGGTAGACCACGCCCTTGGGCACGCCGGTGGAGCCGCTGGTGAACAGGATCGCGGCTACGTCATCGGGCGCGGTGGCGGCCAGTTGGCTGCCCGCGCCTGCGCCATCGGCCTCGATCTTCGCCAGCGTGGTCCCGCCCCAGCCCCAGCGTCGACCGACGGTGACCTTGACCGTTGCCGCCTTGGCCCAGCCCAGCAGCACCCGCGCAAATTGCGCCAAGGGGATGCCGATGAAGGCCTCCGGCTGTGCTTCATCCAGGCACTGCTTCAGCGCGCGCTTATCAATGCCGGGGTCGACCAGCACCGGCACTGCGCCGATCTTGAACAGGGCGAACATCAACAGGAAGAACTCCGGTCCCGGCCGCACCATCACCACCGCGCGCACCCCGCGGCCGATGCCGTTGGCCGCCAATCCGGCGGCAATGGCGTCGCTGCGGGCGTCCAGGGTGCGGTAATCGAGGATCACGTCATAGGCGGCCATGCCATTGGCGGCGAGCTTGCCAGGGCAGCGAATGGCGATCTGGTCGGGCCGTTCACGTGCCAGCTCGGGCAGGCGCGCGGCGATATTGCAGGTTTCGTTCATCTTCCTATTGTCGCCAATGCAGAAAAATCTTGCGCGCAGGCCGTCACCGTGGAAAATTTCGCACCTTCCTTTTGTCCTAATCCTGCCGCCTAGGCCGGTATCCCATGCCCCATCCCTGCCTGACCTGCGGTGCCTGCTGCACCCAATACCGCGTTGCCTTCCATTGGATGGAATCGGACGAAGTCACCGAAGGCGGCGTGCCCCACCAGCTGACCCAGCGCCTGGACCCGCACCGGCTGTGCATGCAGGGCACCTACTCGGACCCGATCCGCTGCGTGGCCCTGGACTCGGAGATCGGCGTGTACTCGCGCTGCACCATCCACCCGAACCGGCCCAGCGTGTGCCGCGAGGTGGACGCCTCCTGGGAATACGGCAAGGCCAGCTCACAGTGTGACCGCGCGCGCATCGCCCACGGCATGCCGGCATTGACCCTGGCCGACTGGCGCTGGCGCGATGATGCCGACAACGATGGCGATGACCATCCTGACGACAACGGCAACAGCCCGTCATCACCGCCGAATACGCCGATTGCCGCTTGAGGGTGATGCGGTAGTTGAGGGCTCTGGGCTTTTGGCTTTTGGCTTTTGGCTTTGGGCTTTGGGCTTTGGTGTTTGGCTTTGGTGTTTGGCTTTGGCCCTTACGCCGTCATTCCCGCGCAGGCGGGAATCGCTTTGGCTTTGGCTCCCACTCTCGACTCGACTCCAACGAAGGCAAAGCGAAAGTGCCAAAGCAAGAGCGATTCCCGCCTACGCGGGAATGACGGCAAAAAATCAAAGGCAAAAAAGCAAGAGCCGCAGCGGCCTCAAAGCGCCTTGTAACGCCCCCACAACACCTCGAACTGCTGGGCAAAGCTGCGCACCAGGTTGCGGTCATTGCTGACCACCAGGTTCTCATCGTTGTGCTCGGTCGCGGTGCGCGTCCAGTTGAAGCTGCCGTTGGCCAGCTGCTTGCCATCGAACAGCGCGAACTTGTGGTGCATGTGGTATTCGCTGTGGTCCACCCGCACCGGGATGCCGCTCTCGTTCAAGCGACGGACATCGTTGCCGTCGTCGTAGACCTTGTCGTTGTCGCTGATGATGCGCACCACCACGCCGCGCTTGTGCGCATCCAGGATGACCCCGCTCAGGCGGTCATCGGAGATGGTGAATACACAGATGTCCAAGGTCTGCTTCGCGCTGGCGCACAGCGCGCGCAGGCGCTGCATGCAGGCATCGCCCGGGGAGAAATAGGTACTGGTCAGGGTTTCGACCGGGCCTGCGTTGACGTCCAGCGTGCGTACCACCTGTTCAACCCACTTCAGCATTGGCAGCGCTTCAGCCGGATTGGCAGTGACCTGCTCGCGGGCGAT
This sequence comes from Stenotrophomonas sp. STEN021, assembly GCF_056760175.1. Lineage (NCBI taxonomy): Bacteria > Pseudomonadati > Pseudomonadota > Gammaproteobacteria > Lysobacterales > Lysobacteraceae > Stenotrophomonas > Stenotrophomonas sp. STEN021. The sequence goes on from NZ_JBRREH010000031.1 coordinate 30,362, forward strand.
GTCGAAGGCGCGGTTGCGCAGGAAGCGTAGGCGGTCGGGCGGTAGTTCGACGCCCAGCTCGCGCAGTGCGGAGCGTTCCTCGTTGCTCAACGCAAGATCCTGCGCGCTGTCACGCAGCTGACGGTCCAAGCTGTCGAAATCCATCCTTCACTCCCTGTGCCAAGAAGCACAGAGCTTCGCACACCCGCACCTGTCTGTAGGAGCGGCGTAAGCCGCGAAGCTGGCAATGCTTCAGTCCACGAGAAATCAATCATCGCGCGAGCTTTGCGCGAAACGCCAGGCAACGGCTTGCAGGATGCGGAGGTAGCCGTAGCGGATCTATCCCTTGCTTCGCGGCTGACGCCGCTCCTACAAGTGCCCGCGCTCCCACAAGCCCCGGCTCACCCCAGCGGGTTGCGCTCCAGGAAGGCTTTTACCGCCGGCACGATCACTTCGTGCTTGTCTTCCAGCACATAGTGGTTGGCATCTTCGAACTCGGTCACTTCCGCCTGCGGCAGTGCCTTGCGGAAGCCGGTAAGGAAATGATGATCGAAGCAAATGTCACGCAGGCCCCAGGCGATGTACACCGGGCGATCCGCGAACGACGGCAGCGCTGCCGCCGCACGCTCCAGCAGCGACCATGCCTTGTCGGCTGGCGACAACGGGATGTCCTGCATGAAGCGGATGGTGGAAATGCGGTTGGCCCAGTTGTTGTACGGCGACACATAGGCGCGACGTACATCGGCCGGCATGCGCCGGCTCACGCCCAGCCACGAGGCGCCGGACGAGAATGCATTGAAGGTGCGGATGAACCATTCGCCCGGCTTCCAGTGCCGGCCCATGGCGATCTGCCATGGCATCGGCTTCTCCGGCGGCAGCGGGAACGAGGCGGTATTGGTGATCACCAGGCGCTTGACCTGCTCGTGGTGCGACAGCGCCCAGCCGAAGCCGATCATGCCGCCCCAGTCGTGCACGGCCAGCGTCACCGGGCCGGTGATGCCCAGATGCTTGAGCAGCGCGTCCAGATCATCCACGCGTGACTGCAGGGTGTACTCATAGCGGCTGTCGTCAGGCTTGTCGGACAGGCCCATGCCGATATGGTCCGGCACGATGCAGCGGTACTTGTCGCTGAGGCCGTTGACCAGGTGCCGCCACAGGTAGCTCCACGACGGGTTGCCGTGCAGCATCACCACCACCTCGCCATCACGCGGACCTTCATCGATGTAGTTCATCGACAAGCCGGGGCGGACTTCGAAGCGGTGGGTCTTGCTGGGGTAACCGGGGAGTTTGTTCATCGGGTCGCACCTGCGGCTGCTAAGCCCCGCTCCCGCCGGGAGAGGGGTTGGGGAGAGGGTTGGCCGGAGTAGAGGAGCTTGAACAACTGCTCTGACTCCCGGCGCTTGCGTGCTGCGCACGCTTACCCTCTTCCGCCCTTCGGGCACCCCCGCCTTCGCGGCGGCAGGCCCTTTGTTCCTCCCACAAGGGGAGAAGGAAAAGCATGCGTTCTGGAAGTTCGCGGCGAGGCCGGAACTTACCAGACCACCTCGGCCATCGTGCAGTTCAAACCCGAGCCAATGCCCATCAGCGCGACGCGGTCGCCCTTCTTGAGCTTGCCCAGCTGGCGTAGCTTGCTCAGCACGATCGGTACCGAAGCCGGGCCGATGTTGCCGTGCTCGCCAAAGATGGTCATCACCTTCTTCGGGTCGATGCCGAAGGCCTTGATGAAGGCATTGGTATGCGGCTGGCTGACCTGGTGGATCACGAACTGGTCGATCTCCTCCACCGCCCAGCCCAGCGCTTCACGCGTGGCTTCAAAGGTCTTGGTGGCCAGCTTGATGCCTTCGATCAGCAGCATGCGGGTGTCGGTGACCATGCGGTCCAGGTTGCCCACGCACAGCTTGTTCCACTGGTTGGCTGCACGGGTCACGCCGCCCTTGTAGCGCGGGGCGTCCGGCACCAGCTCCGAGCGCGCCATCACCATTGCTGCCGCACCGGAACCGGTGGTCAACGCGGCGACTTCGTCGCGCAGCTGCTGGGCGGTGATGTCCGGGGACATCATGCGCTCCAGGGTCTTTTCATAGACCAGATTGGAGGTCTCGCCGTCGACGATCAACGCATAGTCGATGTCGCCGCGCTCCAGCATGCGTGCGGCCACGTCCATGCCATTGATGAAGGCAAGGCAGGCGTTGGCGATGTCGAAGGTGACGCAGTCTTCACCGATGCCCAGGTTGCCGGACACGATGGAAGCGGTGGACGGCTCCAGGTAATCACGGCTGACGGAAGTGTTGACCAGCAGGCCAACCTTGTCGGCAGTGATGCCGGCATCTTCCAGCGCCTTGCGGCCGGCCATGGTGGCGGCGTCCGAGGCCTGTGTACCCTGGTCCCAAAGGCGGCGCGCGTGGATGCCGGCGATATCGCCAAGCACGTCGGCACGAATGCCCAGGCGTTCCAGCGTGGGCTGGAGCCGCTCGTTGATTTCCTTTGAGGTCAGCGTATGCGGCGCATCAATATGCGCCAGTCCCGCGATCGAGACGTTTTGAAAAGGCATCAGAAAGCGCCAAGACTCAGGCGAAGGGGTCGCCATTCTAGCGCCTGCGCATTTTTACCGCATCTTTACAAATCGGCGGCCCGGCGTATGGAGGCGCCGGGACCCTTGGAAGGCCTGGAACCTCAGCGCGGCGGGCACTGGAAGGCTGCAAAGCGCTGGCTGCCATCGGCTGGCTGGCCTGCGGCCTGGATGGCATTGGCACCGGCACTGGGGGCTTCGTTGCGGGCCAGGGTTTCCAGTTCTTCCTGCACGCGCAGCGGGTTGCGGTTGTAGAAACCAACCTTGCTCTTCACCGACACCACGATCTCACCCTTGCTCACGCAGCCAGCTGCCACCGGACCGGCAGGCAATACGCGTACGGTCTTGCCGCTGGATTCAATCGGCACCCAGGTGCAGGCGGCGGTGCTGGCGATCAGGGCGGACAGAAGCAGGACGCGCATGGAGTATTCCTTGTGAAGATCAGCAGGGATTGTGCCGGGAATGGATGAACAGGTGGTGATCCCGGTGGCTGGGCGCGCGGCAAAGACAAAAACACCCCCTCCCCAGCCCTCCCCTTCGCTGCGCGAAAGGGAGGGGGCTGTAGTGCCGAGCCATGCTCGGCAGGGGCTTTACCTGCGAAAAGCTGCCCTCACCCCAACCCCTCTCTCGTGAACGGGAGAGGGGCTTAACGGGAGCGGCAGGCTGCGCCCTACCGCTTACTTCTTCTCCACCGGCTTGCCGTCGGCGTCGATCACTGTCACTTCGCCCAGCTTCAGTGCGCGCACCGGGGCTTCGGTCTGCTTCAGGTCGCCTACCACCACCCAGGTCAGCTTGGACGGATCCAGGGTCTTGGCGGCCTCGGCAACCTGCGCCGGGGTCATCGCTTCGATCTCGGCCTTGCGCTTGAACACGTAGTCGTCCGGACGGCCATAACGCACGATGCCACCGATGGTGCTCATCACCGCCGATGCGGTTTCATAGGCACCCGGCAGGCTCAGCGTCTGGATGTTGCGGATGCGGTTGACCTCGGCGTCGGTGGGCGGACGCTGGCCGCTGGCGAACTGGCTGATCTCGGCGTTCATTTCCTTCATCGCCTCACCGGTCTTGTCGATCTGTACCGGCGCCACCGCCATCCACGGGCGCTGGCCCAGCGCATTGGTGGCCGACGAACGCGCGCCATAGGACCAATGCTTGTCCTCACGCAGGTTCATGTTCAGGCGCGAGGTGAAGTCGCCACCCAGCACGCCATTGGCGATGTCGAAACGGGTGGTGCCCGGGTCCATCGTCGACGGCGCCACTTGACCGGCGAACAGGTTGGCCTGCACCGCGCCCGGCTGGTCGATCAGGAACACGCGCGATGCCTGCGGGCGGTCCACATTGGTCAGCGCCTCAACCTTCGGCCGTGCACCCTCACCCTTCCAGTCACCGAAGCTGCGTTCCAGCAGCGGCACCAGGTCCTTCAAGGTGGTGTCGCCGACCACGATCAGGGTGGCGCCTTCCGGACGAATCCACTGCTTGTGGAAGGAGGTCAGGTCGTCGCGGGTCAGCGACTGGATTGCCGCTTCATTGCCGCTGCCGGTGAACGGAATCGCATACGGGTGGCCGGCGCCGTACAGCAGCGGCGGCAGCACGCGCATCGCCACCGCGTTCGGCTGCGCCTTTTCCTGCTGGATGCCAGCAATCCAGGTGGCCTTGATGCGGTCGATCTCGTTCTGCTCGAAGCGCGGTGCACGCACCACGTCGGCGTACAGCGCCAGCGACGGGGCGAGGTTTTCCTTCAGTGCCGACAGGTACACGCTGGAGCCGTCCAGCGACGCACCGGCATTGACGCTGGCACCCAGCCGCTCGACCGCATCGGCAAACGCCAGCGAGCCGAGCTGGCCGGCACCTTCGTCCAGCATGCCCATGGTGAAGTTGGCGGTGCCCGGCTTGCGCCCACGGTCGGCGGTGAAGCCACCCGGGAACTCGTAGCTGAACTGCACCACCGGAATATCGTGGCGCTCGGCCAGCACCACCTGGGTGCCGTTCTTCAACGTTGCACGCTGCAGCTGCGGGAACTTCAGTTCCGGGAAGCTGGTGGTCTTGGGCACGCCGGCGCCGCGATCCACCTGGCTCGGCAGCGTCTTGTACTTGGGGTCCACGGCGGGCACGTTGAACGGCGCCGGCTTGACCGACGGCAGCTCGGCCAAGGCAACGCGCTCGCCCGGCTCGACCACCAGGGTGTGGTCGCCCACGCCCAGCCACTTGGCACCGGCAGCCTTGATGTCTGCAGCAGTAGCAGCGTCCACATTGGCCAGCGAGGTGCGGAAGCAACCCGGGTTGCCTTCGTAGACGGCGCACTGCGCGAGTGCATCGGCCTTGCCGCCGAAGCCGCCAATACGCTCGATGCCGCGCACGAAGCCGGCACGCGACTGCACCTTGGCGCGCTCGAGTTCATCGGCGGTCGGGCCTTCGGCGATCAGTCGCTTCAGTTCTTCGTCGATGGCCGCCTCGACCTTGGCCGGGTCCACACCCTGCTTGACCGTGGCCATGATCAGGAAGTTGGAGCCGAGCTGCGAGGCATCGGTCATCGCGCTGATGTTGTCGACCAGCTTGTCCTTGTGCAGCAGACGCTGGTCCAGGCGTGAGGACTTGGCACCGCCAAGCACGTAGGAGAACAGGTCGAGCTGGTCGATATCGGTGGTGCCGACCTGGGCCACGTTCCAGGCGCGGTAGATGCGCGCCTGCGGCACCTTGTCGGTCATCACTTCGCGGGTGGTGGCAGCGCGCTGCGCAACATTCACCGCCGGCTGCGCCATGGTCGGGCCGGCCGGGATGTCACCGAAGTACTTGGCGGCCTTTTCCTTGGCGGTGGCCACGTCGATGTCACCGGCCAGCACCAACACCGCGTTGTTCGGGCCATACCAGGTGTGGAACCAGGTTTTGACGTCGTCCAACGAGGCAGCGTTGAGATCGTTCATCGAGCCGATCACACCGTGGTGGTACGGATGGCCCGCCGGATACATGGCGCGGGTCAGCTTGTCCCAGACCTGGCCGTAGGGCTGGTTCTCGCCCTGGCGCTTTTCGTTCTGCACCACACCGCGTTGCTCATCCAGGGCGGCCTGATCGATGGCGCCAACCAGATGGCCCATGCGGTCCGATTCCATCCACAGCGCCATGTCCAGCGCGGTGGTCGGCACGTTCTGGAAATAGTTGGTGCGGTCGGTATTGGTGGTGCCGTTCTGGTCGGTGGCGCCGACCTGCTTGAAGGGTTCGAAGAACTCGCCGTCGTGGTTTTCGCTGCGCTGGAACATCAAATGCTCAAACAGATGCGCGAAGCCAGTGCGCCCGGCCGGTTCGTCCTTGGCACCGACGTGGTACCAGATGTTCACCGCCACGATCGGCGCCTTGCGGTCGGTGTGCACCACCACGCGCAGGCCGTTGGGCAGGGTGAACTCTTCATACGGAATGTCCACCGACGCAGCCGCGGCGGCCGGCTTGGCCTCCGCAACCAGTGGCATGCCAACAAATCCGCCGAGGGCGGCACTCAGGGCCAGGGTCAACAAGGCGGTACGGGGCATAGCTGCGTTCATTCCATTTCCCTTGGGCATGAAGGTGAACGCTGATCCTAACCGGGCACCGTCACAACGGCATACGCCATGCGTCATGGGTACGCAGCAGCTTCAGCTGTGTCCGTCCGGTCACCGCAGACGCGCTGGGTGTCCGGACAGCGGACACTTTCAGAAAACACAAACTTCTTATTAATCAATGCCATGCGGTTGGCACGCATCCTGCTGCCTATTACTCGCAGCCAGATCACTTCAGACAATAAATGACTGGATGCTGAACAAATCAAAAAAAGCAACGAAAGTTCTTGCACTACGAAAATCACTGTACTACCTTACTACCACACCACTGCCCACACACACCAAACAGGTCCCGCCATGAACGCCAAGTCTCTCGCCCTTGCCATCGCCCTCGTCGCCAGCACCGGCTTTGTTTCTTCGGTGCAGGCCTCGGATATCGTCACCCTGGAAACCGTGCAGGTTCGTCCTTCCGCTGATCAGCTGGCGCAGGCCCAGCACGAAGCCAACAGCAACATCCCGACCCTGGCCGCAGTGCAGGTGCGCCCGACCGTCGGCCAGATCGTCGAGCTGATGGCCGAACAGACCGCCAGCCAGCTGGCTTCCGCCAGCCCGGTCGCCATCGGCACCCGTGCCGGCCAGTGGATGGTGTCGCTGCCAGCCATCACCGTCCGCCCGGAAGTGGAGCAGGTGCAGGCCATGGCTGCCGAAGCCGCTGCCGAGGCCATCGGCAAAGTCGTCGCGCAGGGCATGGTTTCCAACTAAGCCTGCGATGACGCAGTACCCGGCGTAAACTGCGCCGATGACTTCTGCCCCTGTTTTCGATGTAGTGCTTTACCAGCCCGAGATCCCACCGAACACCGGCAATGTGATCCGGCTCTGCGCCAACACCGGCGCGCGGCTGCACCTGATCGAGCCTTTGGGTTTCGACCTCAGTGACAAGCAGCTCAAGCGCGCCGGCCTGGACTATCACGAGTACGCACAGATGCAGGTCCATCCGGACCTGGAAACCGCCTTGGCGCGTATCGCCCCGAAGCGTTTGTTTGCATTGAGTACCCGCTCTAGCGTCCGTTACGACACCGTGCAGTTCGCCGATGGCGATGCCTTCCTGTTCGGTCCGGAGACCCGTGGGCTGCCGCAGGATCTGCTCGACTCGCTGCCCGACGGCCACCGCCTGCGCCTGCCGATGCAGCCCAACAACCGCAGCTTGAACCTGTCCAACTCGGTCGCCGTGGTGGTGTATGAGGCGTGGCGGCAGCAGGGGTTCCCTGGCGGCGCGTGATTGGCGCTTTTGGTTTTTTTGTATTTTGTGGGAGCGGCGTAAGCCGCGAAGCTGGTAATGCGTCGGCTGACGATTGATCGCCAAGAGCACCCCTCCCCAACCCTCCCCTTGGCTGCGCCAAAGGGAGGGGGCAAAGCGGGTCGCTGCCATCTGACAGATCGCAGGCTTGCGCCCCCTCCCTTTGGCGCAGCCAAGGGGAGGGCTGGGGAGGGGTAGAGCTTTTAGCTTTTAGCTTTTAGCTTTTAGCTTTTAGCTTTTAGCTTTTAGCTTCCGCAGCAAACCCAACCACACCCAGCTCCCGCAACACCCGCAGCCGCTCACCATCAACGGCGAGCACCTCTCCCAATACCTCAGCGGTGTGCTGCCCCAGCACCGGCGCCGCCTGCTCATAGCGAAGTGGCGTGGCCGAGAATTTCAGCGGATTGCGCACCATCGGCACGTTGCCACCACCGGCATGCGGCAATTCAATCCGTAGTCCACGCGCCTGCACCTGCGGATCGGCAAACACCTGATCGATGCGGTTGACCGGATTGGCCGGTACCACCGCTTTCTCCAGCGCCGCCAACCACTCAGCCGCCGGCCGCGTGCGCAACACCTGCTGCAGATGCGGCACCAATATCTCGCGGTTGGCAACCCGTGCGTTGTTGCTGGCATAGCGCGGATCGCGCGCCAGCTCCGGCTCACCAATCACCCCGCACAAACGTGCGAACTGACCATCATTGCCCACCGCCAGCATGAAATAGCCATCGGCCGCCGGCATCACCTGGTACGGCACGATGTTCGGGTGCGCCGTGCCCTGCCGGGTTGGCACCACGCCGCCGATCAGGTAATTGGAGGCCTGGTTGGCCAGCCAGGCGACCTGGGTATCCAACAACGCCAGATCAATCTGCTGACCAACGCCTGTGCGCTCGGCATGACGAAGTGCGGCAAGAATCGCGGTCGCCGCATACATGCCGGTCATCAGATCGGTCGCAGCCACGCCTACCTTCTGCGGGCCAGCACCGGGCGCACCATCCGGCTCGCCGGTCACGCTCATCAAGCCACCGATGGCCTGGATCGCCGCGTCGTAACCGGCGCGCTGCGCGTACGGACCGTCCTGCCCATAGCCGGTGATCGAGCAATACACCAGTTTCGGGTTGATGACCTGCAGGCTGGCGAAATCCAGCCCGTACTTCTTCAGGCCGCCGACCTTGTAGTTCTCCACCAGTACGTCGCAGTGCATGACCAGCTCACGCAGCAGCGCCTGCCCTTCACTGGTGGTGAAGTCGATCGCCAGCGAACGCTTGCCGCGGTTGGCGCACAGGTAATACGCAGACTCGCTGCTGTCATTGCCCTGGGCGTCTTTCAGGTACGGCGGCCCCCAGCTGCGGGTATCGTCGCCCACGCCCGGCCGCTCGACCTTGATCACGTCGGCACCGAAGTCCGCCAGTACCTGCGTGGCCCAGGGGCCGGCGAGGATGCGCGACAGATCCAGGACGCGAACGCCGTCGAGCAGGTTCATTTCGGCCACCATGTCTTGCAGGCTTCCGGCAGTGTGGGTTGCCAACCAATCGCTCGCTGGAACGCTTCAGCCAGCGCGATCAGGCTCAATTCGTCGCCGACAGTACCGATCAGCTGCATGCCAACAGGCAGCTCGCCCGCAGCTACCGGCAAGGGCACGGACAAGGCCGGATTGCCGGCCAGGTTGGCATAGGCGGTGAGATCGGCCTGACTGGCCGGCGCCGGGTTGCCGAACGCGAATGCACGTTGCGGCGCAGTCGGCATCACCACCACGTCGCACTGCGCCAGCCACTGCTGCAGCTGCACCTGGCCACGATCGGCCAGCTGCGCGGCAGCGGCGAGCTCGGCAGCACTGCGACCTTCGGCCCAGGACATCAGCTTGACCAGCAGCGGCGAGAACTTGCTGCGATCGCCGGCCCAGGCATCGGCGTGCTCGACCAGCAGCTCGGCCTCACTCATCAACAAGCCGGCGCGGCGTGCGCGGGCAGAGGCGAAGGCCGGTGCCGGCAAGGGCTTCAGCTGATGGCCCAAACCAACCAGCACACGCAAGCCATCCTCGAATGCCGTCTGTACATCCGCTGCAACCTCGGCTGCGTCAAACAGATCGACCACACCAATGCGCAGCGCCGACTTGTCAGCAGGCAGGTACTGGACAAAGCGCGACTGCGCGCAATCCGGATCGAAGCCGGACATCAGTTGCAGCAACAAACGCAGATCACGCGCCGAACGGGTCAATGGGCCGATGTGATCCAAGCGCCTGCACAAGGCCACCGTGCCGCGCGTGCTGATCGCGCCCCAGCTCGGCTTGAGCCCGACCACGCCGCAATAACTTGCCGGTATGCGCACCGAGCCCATGGTGTCGGTGCCCAGCGCCGCCGCGCACAAGCCGGCGGCCACCGCTGCACCACTGCCGCCGCTGGAACCGCCTGGCGTATAACCGTGCCGGCTGCCCGCAATGCAGCCACAGCCGGATTGTCGACGTTGGCCGGCGTGCTGTGGCGGCGGGTTTCCATACCCGCGGTGGTGACCATGCCGGCCACGTCGATATTGTCCTTGACCGCGACCGGCAGGCCTTCCAAAGGCCGCGCCAAGCCGCGCTGGCGACGTTGCCGGGACTGCGCTGCCGCAGCCAACGCGCCTTCCGCATCGACATGGATATAGCTGTTGATCTGCGCCTGGCTGGCAGCGATGGCCGCCAGCTGCTGCTCGATCAGTTCAGTACAGCTGACTTCACCGGCCGCCAGCAAGGCGGCCTGCGCCGTCATATCCAAGCTCAACAACTGCGCATCGGCCTTGCTCACACGGTCTTCCTCAAGCGAAACGTTTGTCGATCAGACGCACCGGCTTCTGCCGTACTTCGATACCGGTCAACGCCGCCAGCTCACCCGGCGCGGCCAGCACGATGCTCATTTCAACACCGAGGCGCTGGCGCAGCAACGCGGCAAACTCCGCTGCCAGCTGTGCGTCATCCAGCGCGCCACGGGTTTCAACATGCACCGCCAGATCATCGCGGCCACCTTCGTCGCGGCTGGCGACACAGATGAACTCACCGGCGAACGCGGCGTGTTCTTCCAACACCGGCGCCATCGCCTGCGGGAATACGTTGATGCCGCGGATCTTGACCATGTTGTCGCTGCGGCCGAGGAAGCCCTCGATGCGTCGCAGGTTCATGCCCAGCGACGACGGCGTGGTCAGCACGCGGGTCACGTCGTGGGTGTTGAAGCGGATGATCGGGTAGATGTCGTCCTTGTACAGGCAGGTCACCACCATGTCGCCGGTGTCGCCGTCAGTCACCGGTGCACCGCTGTCCACGTCGAGGATCTCGACGTACTGCGCGTCTTCCATCAGATAGAGACCATCCTGGTCCGGGCCCTGCCCGGCAATCGCACCGGTGTCGCCGACGCCATACCAGTCGTACAACTCGACACCGCCCCAGGCCGCCGACAGCGACTCACGCGATTCACGACCGAGGTGGCCGCAGATCATCCGCACGGGGATGTCCTTGCCCGGTACCAGGCCGTTCTCGCGGGCCACGTCGGCCAGCTTCTTGATGTAGTCGGCGAAGCCAACAATCACATTGGCGCCCATGTTCTTCATCAGCTGCACCTGCTGCGCCGAGCGCATCTCGATGCCGGTGCCGGCCGAACAGAACAGCGCCTGCGTGTAGTGCGTCACCGCCTCGCGCACATAGTGGCCGCCGTTGATCATGCCGTGGCCGTAGACCGAGTGCACCACGTCGCCGGGCTGCATACCCTGCCAGCGGTACAGGCGCGCCAGCAGCAGGCTCTGCACTTCGCGCGAATGCGGCGAGAACACCAGCGGCTGCGGGCGGCCGGTGGTGCCGGAGGTGGTGTGGAAGACCAGCGGCTTGTTGCCGGCTTCGGTGCCGTCCTGCCAGCCGTGGAAATCGCCCAGCGGCGGGTTGGCTTCGACCGAGGCCATGATTTCGTGCTTGCCGAACACCGGCAGCTTGGTGATGTCATCTAGGCTCTGGATGTCTTCTGGCTTGATGCCTGCATTGCCCCATAGGCGCTGGTAGAACGGGATCTGCCAAGCGCGGGCCACGCAACGCAGGAACATCGCGTTCTGCTCGGCGCGCAGTTCCTCGCGGCTGATGCGCTTGAACTTGTCGGTGAAAGCCTGGTCCAGCGGGAACTGTTCAAGCAGCTCCTTGACATCGAACGACTCGAAATAGGTGGCGTAGGTCATGGGGTCTCGACAATCAGCAGGTCAACCAGCCGCCTGACATCGTCGATGTCCTGCAGATGGTCGAAGTGGGAGATCAGGGCATTGCGGTGGCCGGCATCGAACGGACGCGCGGCGTGGTCAAGGCAGTGGTGGAACTTTTCCAGTTGCTGGGCACGCGGCAGCGGCCGTTGCGGCGAGCCGATGGCGGCATCCCGTTGGTTGTGCAACACCCGGCCATCGCGCAGGGTGACCGTGATCGATTGCGGCACCAGCGCATTGGGATCGTCGCAATCGTTCGGCACCAGGTTGACCTGGGTGGCGAACGCCGCCAGCCGTGCGTCGGCCAACTTTTCCGGCGCATACGCCGACAGGCCGACCTTGCCATCAAGCAACACAGTGCCAAGCAGGAATGGCAGGCAGAGCCGTGCGTAGCTTGTCTCCATCGCTGGCTGATGGCTGCGGCCGACCAGCCGGCGCACCAGCGGCGGTGCCTGCACTTCAATATGGGCAACGTTGTCGAGGTCCAGACCGTGCTGCTGGCGCAGTTCCATCAGCATGTCCTGCGCGGCATGCGCGGCGCCGCCGGTCGGGAACACCTTATGGCTGACGGTGAGGATCTGCGCTTCGCGCGCAGCCAGTTTCCGCAGCGATGGGCCGACGTCGAACTCACCTTCAATCAACGGCAAATAACCGAACGGACCTTCCAGCATCTCACGCGGCGCAGGGAAGCCACTGCGCGCCAGTTCCCAGCAGCTCAAGGCGGCGCGCGCGTTCAACGCGACCTGCAAGGCCAGCGTCGGCGAGCCTTCCACATGTGCCTGCATGGTGCCGGACAGGTGGCTGTAAGTCAGGCCGAGCGCGCGGCGCAGGAGCTCCTCATCGGCGCCGTGCAGGTGGGCGATGCCCGCTGCCGCACCCAGTGCGCCGCACATCGACGGGCGGAAGAAACGCATAGGTGCCCGGCCGCTGATGCCGATCAAGGTAGCTACATCGACCGCAACATTGAGCGCTGCGATCAAGGCCTTGCCATCGACCGCCACACCATCGACATTCGCCCGCTGCTCGGCGGCGGCAAACAGCGCCGATTGGATCACCGCCAGTGGATGCACCACGGCCGGCATGTGAACGCAATCAAATTCCTGGCTGTGTATCTGGTAGCCATTGACCATCGCCGTGCTCGCCGCAGGCATGGCTTCACCGGTCACCCAGACCCGCGCGGCATCGCCGCTGCCGAAGCTCGCGGCAGTGCGCCGAACAGTTTGGGTCAGTGGCACCTGCGGACCGGAGCCGGAAATCCCCACCGCAGCCGAATCCATCACGAACACCTTCGTGGCCGCGATCGCCTCGGCGGAAAGGTCTTCAAAACGCAGCGCACTCGCATGCTGCAACAGTGCTTCAGTCAATCGCATCAGGCCACCCGCGCCAACATGGCGTTCAAGGCGTCCAGACTGCCGCCATTGACCAGCGCCTGCACCTGCCCAAAGAGGGGTTGCGCCAAACCCGCCGATACGCCACCCCACTTCGCCAGGGCCAGCGCCTTGGCCAACACGTCGTCGGCCGACATCGGGCATTCCGGGTCGCCCCAGGCGTCGATGCGCTCGGCCTGCACGCTGCGGCCATCGGCAAGCCATAGCTGCACGCTGGCACCGTAATGCACCGGGAAACGTTGGCTGCAGGCCGCATCCTCGATCAGCGCGACACGCTGCCGCCACGGCGCCAGCTCGGCATCGCTGCAGGCTTCGGCGGTGTAATGATCGAGTTGCGGACGACCGTTGACCAGGATCGAGGCCAGCGCATGCTGCAGGCTGAACTTGGCCTCCAGCTCGGTGCGCGGCTCGGCGCGGTCGCAGAAGCGCAGGGCTTCGGCATAGGTGCGTACTTCGATGCGTTCGATCTGGAGGGCGTCAGCGGCATCGAGCTGCGCCATCGCTTCCTGCATCGCATCGATTGCCGGGTGCGCATGCCGGCAGGCCGGCCATGGCTTCAGGCTGGTGCTGTGGATCAGCCAGTCGTCTTCATCGGCAACCACCAGTTCCGGCACGGCATCTGCCGCGGTGGCGGCAAACAGACCCTGCTCGCCTTCCAGTATCCTGCGCGGCCCACGCATGCCCGCCAGCGCCAACTGCGCCGCCAGCCAGCCACTGCGTGCGGCCTCGGCGTTATGCAATGACTTGGTCGGCACCGGTTCATGGCGCATCTGCCACAGCCCGCCGGTGCGACTGCCGGCATTGCCGAGCGCGTCGGCCAGCGATTCAGCCGGCAGGCGCAGCACCGATGCAGCGGCTGCCGCAGCGCCAAACGCGCCGGCAGTCGAGGTGGGATGCCAGTAGCGGTAATGCGCCTTGCCCAGCGCCCGGCCGATGCGGATGGTGGCTTCGTAGCCGCGTACGATCGCGTCGAGCAGCGCCGTGGCATCCGCGCCTTCGGCCTGCGCCGCAGCCAGTGCAACCGGGATGACTACCGGGCCTGGATGCAGGATCGCAGCCCGGTGCACATCGTCCATTTCCAGCACATTGCCGAGTGCGGCATTCAGCAGCAGGGCGTCGGCAGCAGTTCTCCGGCCCGCCCCCAGAGCAACCACATTGCCACTGGCCTGCGCCTGCACCACCGCGCGCAGCTGGTTGGCAAGCGGGTAGCGCAAGGCAGCCAAGGCGCAGCCCAGCCAATCGACCAGTAACAACGCGGCGCGTCGCCTGGCGGCGGCATCGACTGGCCGTTGCATACGCTGGGCGAGCTGTTCGGTAAGGCTGGCAGCAGGCGTGGTCATCGCGCGATGAGGTCTCGGTGCAGGCCCGCAACAGCGGGTTCGGGATGGTGGGAACAGCAACCGCGTGAAAGGAGCATAACCGACTTTGTCCGGACATATCATATGATCCGCTTCCCGACCGCCGCAATCCGCCTCATGCCCCCAATTCTGGATGTCGACACTTTCTTCGATTACCTCGCGCAAGGACCCGAAGTCTTCGCGCCCGGCTGTGCCGGCCATTCACTGCTGTTCGAACACTGGCTGCGCAGCGGCGCCGAGCGCTGCGGCGGGCTGCGCTTCACCGGCGTGCACATCCCCACCGTCAATACCTTCGACTTTGCCGGACTGCACCCGCAGGCACGTCAGCGCACGATCTTCCTGAGCAGCGATCTGCGCAGTTCGTGGCTGGATGGCCGCGTCGACTACCTGCCAATGACCTATACCGCCACCTGGCGCTGGCTGCGCGAAAGCGTGGTCTTCGACACCGTGCTGGTGCAGGTAGCCCCGCCGGACGAAGACGGCAACTGTTCGCTGGGTATCGCCTGCGACTTCACCCCGGCCGCCTGGCCCCGCGCGACCCGAATCCTGGCGCATATCAACCCGCGCATGCCGCGTACGCGCGGGCCGTCCATCCCCTTGTCGCGGATCACCGCCGCCATCGAACAGGATGCGCCGTTGCTGGCTATTCCCGATCCGCCTGCCGATACCGCGATGGATGCGGTCGCGGCACAGGTCGCTACCCTGGTGGAGGATGGCGCGACACTGCAGCTCGGCCTGGGGCGCCTGCAATCAGCGGTGCTGCGCGCGGTGCGCGAGCGGCGCAACCTGCGCATCCACAGCGGCATGGTCTCGGATGGGCTGCTGGGCCTGATCGAATCCGGCGCACTGTCGGCAGCACCGGATGCAGTGGTGGCCGGCGTCGCGCTGGGTACACAGGCGCTGTACGACATCGCCCCGCGCACCATCACCTTCCGCGAGGTTGGCCATACCCACGACCACAAGGTACTGGGTGGCATCCCGCGCCTGACCGCCATCAACAGCGCGCTGTCGGTGGATCTGCTGGGCCAGGTGAACGGTGAATACCTGTCTGGACGCCAACTGAGCGGTGTGGGCGGCCTGCCTGATTTCCTGCAAGGCGCTCGCCAATCGACCGCTGGTCGCGGCATCATTGCACTCCCTGCCAGTACCCCGAAGGGCGAAAGCAGGATCGTGCCGATGCTAGCCGCCGGTCCCGTAAGCCTTGCCCGCGTAGATGCCGACTGCATCGTCAGCGAACATGGCGTAGCCGATCTACGCCATCTCGACGTCCATGCACGGGCCCAGGCCCTTATCGCCATCGCCGCACCCGAACACCGTGAACCCCTGCAGCGCAGCTGGCAGGAACTCTCGCTCAGACTTTGAACAAGGATCTGTACATATGACTGGTACGCGACGCAGCAAGCCCCGCTATGCCGAACTGGGCGATCTACTACAGGCGGCAATTGAGAAGGGCGAGTACGCCGTTGGTACCTTGCTACCCACCGAGCTGGAGCTGTGCGAGCGCTTCAGCGTCAGCCGCCACACCGCACGCGCGGCGCTGGCACAGCTGATCAGCGCCGGCCTGGTGCAGCGCCGGCCCGGCGCCGGCACGCGGGTGATCGCACAGAACTCGGCGATGCGCTACGAGCACGAGATCGACACCGTCGACCTGCTGATGCAGTACGGCAACAGCACCCGCCTGAAAGTGCTGGAGTCCGAGCGCAAGCTGGCAGATGCCGCGATAGCGCAGCGCCTGGACATCCATGAAGGCAAGGAATACCTGCGCCTGCACTGCCTGCGCCTGGAAGAACAGACGCGCGAACCGATCGCTGTCACCGAAATGCTGATTCCGGTACGCATCGGCGTGCCGACCGAGAAGTTGCTGGAAGTTGCCGGTGCCGCACGGGCGCTGGCCAAGTTCCTCGACCCGACCAAGCTGTCGCGGGTGGAACAGGTATTCGACGCGGCGTCCTTCGATGCCAGCGACGCCAAGCTGCTGGACATCAAGAAAAGCGAGCCGGCGATGCGCGTGCAGCGCCGTTACCGCGATGCCAACGGCCGCCTGCTACTGGTCGCGACCAGCCTGCATCCGCCGGGCCGGTTTGCCTATTCGATGGTGCTTTCACGCAGTCACCGCTGATCGAAGCCGCCCTTATTTGCGCCACCCGAGACCCGATGACAGATCCCTGTCATCGGGTTTCCTATGTGCGAGGCCGCCAAAGAGGTAGGCCGGGTAAGCGCTGCGCTTACCCGGGCTACACCTGCCGAGCCGATCAGCCCCATAAGCAGCGCTCCAGGCCTCACCCCTGTGCTGCCAACGCCCGCGATCCGCAACAGCGGCTTGACACCCCGGAGCCAAGAACTGAGGCTTACGCCATGAGTATCGACCTTACCCCTCTTGATCTTCGAGAGCTCAACACTCTCATCCGCGCCGCACAGGACAGGCACAAAGCGCTCACCCAACGTCAACCTGCGGACAAGGTCAGGCGCAAGCTCACCGCATTGGCCAAGCAGACCGGCTATACGATCGAGGAACTGTTCGGCCCCGGTGCAGATGCCGTTGCAACCAAGAGCAAGCCCTCCCGGCGCAAAGGGCCGAAGGTCAAACCGAAGTACCGCGACCCCGAGAACCGTTGGAACACCTGGACTGGCCGCGGCAAGATGCCGCTCTGGCTGGCCTCCAAGATCCGCTTCGGGCAGACCGCCACCGACTTCCTGATCCCCGGCGTGGCCAAGCTCACCCCGAAGGAAAAAGTGCTCACAGGCAAGCGCAAGCTGTTCAAGCCCGGCTGAGTCAGAACGGCAAAACCGGGGTCAGAGTGGGTTTCGTGCCCAACCCCACTCTGACCCCGGTTTTGATTGGCAGGCAACAACGCCACCCGCATTGGCGTTAACTGCTAGATTCCAAGGCTTCTCCAAGCTTGGACAAAGCCGCCCATGCGTAGTCGTCTGCTGTGGATGTTGCTCTGCGTGCTGGCACCGGCCAGCAATGCCGAAGTACTGGTGCACTCGATCAGCTACCAAGGCAACGACCGGCAAACGCCATTGGCAGCCGGCAACTACCGCAACCCGATCCTGCCCGGCTTCTACCCGGACCCGTCGATCGTGCGCGTTGGCGATGACTTCTATCTGGTCAACTCCACATTCGGCTATTTCCCCGGCCTACCGGTCCACCACAGCCGCGACCTGGTGAACTGGACACAGGTTGGCAATGCCATCAACCGCCCCGGCCAGATCAACTACGGCAAGGACGAACTGACCCGCGGCCTGTTCGCCGCCTCGATCAGTCACAAGGACGGCCGGTTCTACATCGTCAACACCTGCTTCTACTGCGACGGTGGCAACTTCATGATCCGCGCCGACAACCCAGCCGGGCCATGGTCCGACCCGGTCTGGCTGCAGGTGCGTGGGATCGATCCTTCGCTGTTCTTCGATGCTGATGGCAGCAGCTGGGTAGTCCACAACGATGTGCCCGATGGCGAACTGCGCTACGACGGTCACCGCGCGATCTGGCTGCAGCAGATCGACCTGACCAACGGCAACGCCATTGGTGAGCGGCGTCTGCTGGTGGACGCCGGCGCTGACCCGGCCAGCAAGCCCGAGCACATCGAAGGCCCGCATATCTTCAAGCACGACGGCTGGTATTACCTGACCGCCGCCGAAGGCGGTACCGGCGAACAGCATGCGCAGATGATCTGGCGCAGCCGCAGCCTTGCTGGTCCCTACCAGGCAGGCCCCACCAACCCGGTGCTGACCCAACGCGACCTCGATCCAAAGCGCGCCAATCCGGTGACCTCGGCTGGGCATGCGCAGTTCGTGCAGCTGGCTGATGGCAGCTGGTGGGCAGTATTCCTCGCCACCCGCCCCTACCGCGGCAATCAATACAACCTTGGCCGCGAAACCTTCCTGCTGCCGGTGCAATGGCAGGATGGCTGGCCGCAGGTGCTGCCACGCGGCGCCGACGTGCCGGTGCAGCTACCGCGCCCGCAGATTGCCGGCGCGAATGCGACTGTCACCGATAGCGCCGAATCCACCTGGACGGAAAACTTCAGCGACGCGAAGCTGCCGCCACGATGGCTGACCCTGCATCCACCGAAGCGCGCATGGTTCAACACAGGCGCTGGAGGATTGAAGCTGCAAGCCGGCACGACGCCGCTGGGCGCCGAGGGTGCTGAAGAACAGGCCCACTATCTGGGACATCGCCTGCAGCACCATCGCGCGACCTTGGATATGCAGCTGTCGGCCGCGTCTGTGGCTGATGGAGAGCTGGCGGGATTGGCCTGGCTGCAGAACGAACGCTATCACTATGTGTTGGGCGTTGAAGCCAGCAACGGTGCGCGCCAGGTAGTTCTGTACCTGCGCGCCGGCAAGGACTCACCGGAGGCAGGAACGCTGTTGGCGCAGAAGGAACTGAGCAGCGCTGGCAACAACACGGGGCTGCGATTCACCCTGGATGGCGCACGCGCGCAGGCATGGTTCTCACCACGGCCCGGGCAATGGCAACGCATAGGTGAAGCCCTTGATGCGAGCCTGCTCAGTACCGATACCGCGGGCGGATTCATCGGCAGCACATTTGGTGCGTATGCACTGAAGCGATGAGCAAAACTGGAACCGACCACAGCGCGCTTCTGCCCCCCTCCCCTTGCCGCAGGCAAGGGGAGGGTTGGGGAGGGGTGCTGTTCGCGGTTGATCTGCGGCTGATGCATTGCCAGCTTCGCGGCTTGCGCCGCTCCTACAACGCTGCTTGCAAGGCCCCTGCCGAGCATGGCTCGGCACTACGCCACCTCCCTTTGCCGCAGGCAAGGAGAGGGTTGGGGAGGGGTGCTGTTCGCGGTTGATCTGCGGCTGATGCATTGCCAGCTTCGCGGCTTACGCCGCTCCTACAGCGTTGCTTGCAAGGCCTCTGCCGAGCATGGC
>NZ_JBRREH010000032.1:0-47423 GCF_056760175.1 Stenotrophomonas sp. STEN021
CCGCCCGCCCCCGGCCGCGCCCGGCCCGGCCCTGGCGGCCCCCTCTCCCCCTGCCCCCCCCCCCCCCCCCCCCCCCCCCCCCCCACTACACAAAGCCACAAAAAAAGCCCCGGCAGTGCCGGGGCTTTTCGTATCAGCGGTCCTTCTGGATCGCGTGCACCTTGTGCTGTTCGATGTACTCCTTGGACTGCTCGTCCAACTTGTCACCGAGCATGCGCCGCACGCTGACGAAAAACAGCGGAATCAGCAGCACGCCGATCACGGTGGCGAACAACATGCCGCCGATCACGCCGGTACCCAACGAGTGACGCGCATTGGCGCCGGCGCCGGTGGAGATCGCCATCGGCAGCACGCCGAGGATGAAGGCGAACGAGGTCATCAGAATCGGGCGGAAACGCAGATGCGCCGCCTCGATGGTCGCTTCACGCAGGGTCTTGCCGGCGGCACGCTGTTCCACAGCGAACTCGACGATAAGAATCGCGTTTTTCGCCGCCAGACCAATCACCGTCACCATGCCGATCTTGAAGTACAGATCGTTCGGCAAGCCGCGCATCAGTGAGAACACCACCGCACCGAGGATGCCGACCGGCACCACCAGCAGCACCGAGACCGGGATCGACCAGCTCTCGTACAGTGCGGCCAGGCACAGGAACACCACCACGATCGACAACACCATCAACAGCGTTGCGGCGTTGCCGGCGAGGATTTCCTGGTAGGACATGCCCGACCAGTCGAAGCCGAAGCCCACCGGCAGGTCGTCATGCACCAGCCGTTCCATGGTGTTCATTGCCTGCCCGGAGCTGCCGCCCGGTGCCGGCGCGCCGACGATGTTGACTGCCGAATAGCCGTTGTAGCGGTTCAATGCCGGCGGGGCATAGATCCACTCGGACTTGACCACCGCGCTGAGCGGGATCATTGCCGGTTGACCGGTTGCGTCCTTGCTCAGGGAACTCGGCACGAAATAGCTGTTCAACGATTCCGGGCCGGTGCGGTATGCCGCGTCGGCCTGCATGTTGACGCGCTTGATGCGGCCGCCATAGAAGAAGTCATTGACGTAGACCGGTGCCAGCATCATCTGGATGGCGGTATACACGTCATTGACCGACACGCCCATGGCCTGGGCCTGCACGCGGTCAACCTTCAACTGCAGCTGCGGTGCGTTTTCCAGCGTATTGGGACGTACGCCAACCAGTGACTTGTCCTGGCTGGCTGCACCCAACAAGGTGTTGCGCGCATCCATCAAGGCATCCTGGCCCGCACCGGCGCGGTCCTGCAGCCACATGTCGAAGCCGCCGAACTGACCCAGGCCCTGCACGGTTGGCAGGTTGACGAAGAAGATCTGTGCATCCTTGATGCCGTAGGCCTTCTTGTTCATTTTCTGGATGAACTCGGGTGCGGTTTCCTTGCGCTCGCTCCAGTCCTTGAGGCGGACGAAGGCCATACCCACGTTCTCGCCGGCACCGATGAAGCTGAAGCCGGTGATCTGCATCAGGCCTTCGAAGGCCTCTTCATCCTGCAAGGTGCCCAGCAGCTGATCGAACACGGCGCTGGTACGGGTCTTGGTGGCACCCGGCGGCAACTGCACGATGGCCAGTGCATAGCCCTGGTCTTCTTCAGGCAGGAAGCTGCCCGGCAGGCGGGTGAACAGGAAGCCGCACAGCACCAGCAGCAGGGCGAACACCATCAACCAGCGCGGGGCGTGCCTGATGACGCCACCAACGGTGCCGACATAGCTCTTTTCCAGCTTGCCGTAGTACTTGTTGAAGGTGCGGTAGACCCAGTTCGGGTTGTCGTTGTGGGTGGGCTTGAGGAAGGCCGCACACAGCGCCGGGGTGAAGGTCAATGCCAGCAGTGCCGAGAACGCCATAGCCATGGCGATGGTCAAGGCGAACTGCTTGTAGATCTCACCGGATGCACCCGGCTGCAGCGCAGACGGAATGAATACCGCCGCCAGCACCACGGTGATGGCGACCACGGCGCCGGTGATCTGGCCCATGGCTTTCTGCGTGGCCGGCTTCGGATCGAGCTTTTCCTCGGTCATGATGCGTTCGACGTTTTCGATGACGACGATGGCGTCATCGACCACGATGCCGATGGCAAGCACCATCGCGAACAGGGTCAGCTGGTTGATGGTGAAGCCGATGGCCAGCATGCCCATGAAGGTGCCGAGCAGGGCGACCGGGATGACCAGGGTGGGGATGATGGTGGCGCGGAAGTTCTGCAGGAACACCAGCATCACCAGGAACACCAGGATGATGGCTTCGACCAGGGTATGGACCACTTCTTCAATCGAGATGGTCACGAAGGTGGTGCTGTCGTACGGCGTGAACCAGCTCACGCCGGGCGGGAAGCTCGGGGCCAGCTCGTCCATCTTCGCGCGCACGGCTTCGGATACATCAAGCGCGTTCGCACCCGGCAGCAGCTGGATGGCGAATACTGCCACCGGCTTGCCGTTGTACTTGGTGTCGAAGCCATAGTTCGATGCACCGAAGGAAACCTTGGCAACGTCCTTGAGCTTGACCACGCTGCCGTCGTTGTTGGCACGCAGGATGGTGTTCTCGAACTCTTCCGGCGAGCTGTAACGGCCCTCGGCGGCAACCGTGGCAGTGAACGCCTGGCCGTTGGGAGCGGGGTCTCCGCCCACCGAGCCGGCAGCGAACTGCAGGTTCTGGGTGCCGATGGCGTTGTACACGTCAGTTGCCGACAGGTGATAACCCTGCAGCTTTTCCGGATTCAGCCATACGCGCATGGCGTACTCGGAACCGAACTGCTGGGTGCTGCCGACGCCGGGAACACGCGAAACCTGTTCCAGCACGCGCGCACCGACGATGTCGTTCAGCGCGTCGCGGTCTACCGTGCCGTCATCTGAACGCACACCGATGGCCATCAGGAAGCCGGCGTTGGCCTTGGCCACCACCACGCCCTGCTTGGTCACTTCCGAGGGCAGGCGCGGCGTCGCCAGCGACACCTTGTTCTGCACCTGCACCTGGGCGATATCGGCATCGGTGCCGCTATCGAAGGTCAGGGTGATGGTGACGCGGCCGTTCGATGACGAAGACGAACTGAAGTACATCAGGTTGTCGATGCCAGTCAGCTGCTGCTCGATCACCTGGGTGACCGATTTTTCCGCGGTGGACGCACTGGCGCCCGGGTAGTTGGCAGTGACCGTCACCTGCGGTGGCGCCACGCTGGGGTAGGACTCGATACCCAGGTTGAGGATCGAGATCACGCCGCCAAGCGAGATCAGGATCGCCACCACCCAGGCGAAGACGGGATGCTCGATGAAGAATTTAGGCATGACGGAGTCCCGTTATTCCTTCTTTGCCGCGGCTGCCGCAGGCGCGCCAGCGGCGGGCTTGGCGGCTTCGGGCTGCCATGGCTTGGCCGTGGCAGCTGCGCCTTCCTTGACCTTCTGCAAGCCCGAAACAATGATCTGGTCGCCAGCAGCCAGGCCGGAGGAGACCAGCCAGTTGCCGCCTTGCTGGTTGTCCAGGGTGACGTTCTTGCGCACGACCTTGCCGTCCTTGCCCACGATCAGCACGTAGCCGCCCTGGGTATCACGCTGCACAGCCGCCTGCGGAACCAGGAAGGCATTGTGGCGCTCGCCCAGGTTGGCCTTGAAGCTGACGAACGAGCCCGGCAGCAGGATGTGGTCCGGGTTGGGCAGCTGCGCACGCAGCGACACCGTGCCGGTGGCCGGATCAACCGTGGTCGAGGAGAAGTCCAAGGTGCCTTCGTGCGCATAGGCACTGCCATCAGGCAGGTTGACCTGCACGGTGGTCTTGCCGTCGCCGGCCAACGCCACCGCGCCCTTGTCCTGGGCTGCACGTAGCAGACTCAGTTCGTCGGCGGTCATCGAGAAGTTCACATACAGCGGATCGATCTGGTCGACGGTGGTCAGCAGGGTCACATCACCCTGGCCGACCAGTGCACCCTCGGTGACCTGCTGCTTGCCGGCCTGGCCGGCAATCGGGGCTGTGACGCGGGCATAGCCAAGATTGATGCGGGCGGTGGTGACGGCCGCTTCTGCCTGCTGCACGGCGGCGGCAGAGGAGCGCTCGGCGGCCTCGGCACTGTCCAGGTCGGATTTGGACACGTAGCTCTGCGGTGCCAGCGAGCGGGCGCGGTTGGCAGTGGCGCGGGCATTGGCATACGTGGCGCGGGCCGACGCCAGGGCGCCCTCGGCCGATGCCAGCGCGGCCTGCAACGGTGCCGGGTCGATCAGGAACAGCACCTGGCCTTCCTTGACCGCGCTGCCTTCTTCATAGACGCGCTTCTGCAGCACGCCGGCCACGCGGGCGCGGACATCGGCAGAACGGTAAGGCGACAGGCGGCCCACCAGTTCACGCTGCAGCGGCAGGGTCTGCGGCTTGGCGTCGACTACGCCAACCTCCTGCGGGGGCGGTGCGGCTTGCTCCTGCGGCTTTTTACAGGCTGCAAGGCTCAGTGTCGCTGCACAGGTGAGAGCGAGGAGACGGAGTGGGGCGGTCATCGGGAGAAACTCCGGGTGTTGTTTTTATTTGGAGCTGCGGCGGCTTCATACGTAGAAGCAAAAGCGCGTAGAAAGCCGTCAGTAGCAAATTCGGCCCAGCGGCGACGCTGCTGTGGATCATCGCGGTAGGGGGTGTGAAAACGCTGTCGTTCAAAATCCTGCCCGGCAATCATGCTGATCAACAGTTCGGCCATGAACTGCGGGTCGTCATGCTTGAGGCGACCGCGCTGCATTTCGGTTTGCATCCATTCAGCAACATGGTTGCGGAGCGCTTCGTTGCTCCCCAGGTACATGAACTGTGCTTCGTCGCGGAACTCATGGACGCTGGCGCCGATCAGCTGTGCGGTGCGGCGGACATTGGGCTTGTTGCGATGTTCAAGATAGCCGATGGCAAAGTCGAGCACTGTTTCGTGCAACGGCTTGTTTTCACACACAGATAACGCTGCGGTCGCGGTCGATACATGGAGCTGCATCGCTTGTCGCAACAGCTCGCGCTTGCTGCCGTAGCGGCTGTAGAGCGTCTGCTTGGAGCAACCCGCCGCCGCCGCTATGGAATCCATACTCAGGCGTATGCCTTGTTTGGCCAATAGCTCACGCACCGCTTCGAGCACGCGCTGGTCACGCCCGTCGGTTGGCGCGGAGGTGGCAGAGGGGGTTTGCATAAGCGGTGGACTATACCGTCCAGTTCAGAAACACCGCAATGTAATTCGTCTTTCACAGCGTCCGGTGAGCAAATGAGATTCAGGTGGCGGACATTGTCTGCTGCTCGCCTACCAACAAATCCGTGGCTTTCGCTACCGTTCGGCAGCAACTTGCGATGCAGATAATGCGGCCCTGCAGCAAGGTTCTTTTTGTTACCAGCGATACAATCGCGGTTTCTCCAAACGAGCAACACCCAAAGCTCTGCCATGAAATCGCAAAACAGTGCTGCCAAGTCCGTAAAGACGAAATCCAAACCAGCCGTGAAGCAGAGCATCGCCGACGCTGGCCTCTCGCTAGAACCGGTATTTGCAGCCTTGCGGAAGCGTTATCCCGCTGCGGCCGCACAGGCGCAGGCAGTGGCTTTTGCTACGGCGTTCTACAAGCGCATGGAAGCCGATGAGTTCACCCTGCACTCGGCCGATGATTGGGCGGTGTTGGCTGCGGGCATGCTCGAGTTCGCTCGCGCCCGCAAGCCGGGCAAGGCCAATGTGCGCGTGTTCAACCCGACGCTGAAGGCGGACGGTTGGGAGTCGGCACATACCGTGCTGCAGATCGTCAACGACGACATGCCATTCCTGGTGGACACGGTGACGCTGGCATTGGCCGAGCAGGGCATCGGTGTGCATGTATTGGGTCATCCGGTGATCAGCATTGCGCGCGACAAGGCTGGCAAGCTCAGCAGCGTGGGTGATGGCAAGCTGGAATCGGTGATGTTGCTGGAGATCGACCGCCAGCCGGCCGATGCACTGGATGCCGTTGCCAAGCGCGTCAGCGGCGCAGTGGAAGACGTGCGCGCCATCGTCAACGATTGGCAGCCAATGACCGACAAGGCTTTGGCATTGGCTGATGACCTGGGCAAGCGCACCCTGCCAGTGAGCAAGGAGTCGCGTGCCGAGGCGCAGGAATTCCTGCGTTGGGCCGCCGACAACCATTTCACCTTCTTCGGCTACCGTGAGTACAAGGTCGAGAAGAAGGGCAAGGAAGAAGTGCTGGTCGCACAGAACGGCACCGGCCTGGGCCTGATGCGCGGCAAGGACACGATGGTCGCGCGCCCGGTCAAGGGTTTGGCCGCTGAAGGCCTGAATGCCACCAGCAGCCTGCACGATGCACTGATCCTGACCAAGACCAATGCCCGTTCGCATATCCACCGCGGCGGCTACATGGACTACATCGGCGTGCTGGAATTCGACGCCAAGGGCAAGATCATCGGCGAGCAGCGTTTCCTCGGCCTGTTCACCTCCAGCGCCTACAACCGCCGCCCGTGGGAGATCCCGCTGGTGCGCCAGCGCTATGAGAACGTGATGGCGCGTTCGGGCCTGAGCCTGTCCAGCCACAGCGGCAAGGCACTGCGTCACATCCTGGAGTCGCTGCCGCGCGAAGAGCTGTTCCAGTCCAGCGAGGACGAGCTGTTCCGCACCGCCATGGGCGTGCTCGGCCTGCAGGAGCGCGTGCGCAGCCGCCTGTTCCTGCGCCGTGACAAGTTCAGCCGCTTCATCTCGGCGCTGGTGTTCCTGCCGCGCGAACGCTTCAACACCGACGTGCGCCTGCGCGTTGAAAACATGCTCAAGGACGCGCTGCACGGTGAGTACGTCGATTCCAGCGTGGTGCTGGGTGATTCGCCGCTGGCCCAGGTACACCTGATCGTGCGTCCCAAGGCCGGCGAAAGCCTGGAGCTGGACGTGGAAGGCATGGAGAAGCGCCTGGCCCACGTACTGCGCAACTGGCAGGATGACCTGCGCGAAGCGCTGGTCGGCAGCCATGGCGAAGGCGAAGGCCTGCGCATCGCCTCGCGTATCGGCAAGGCATTGCCGGCCGGCTACATCGAGGACTCCAGCGCTGAAATCGCTGCGGCCGACGTGGCCCAGCTGGACGCGTTGACCGGTCCGGACGATCTGCGCCTGAGCCTGCAGGCGATCCGCCGCGACGACGTCGACGGCCTGCGCCTGAAGCTGTATCGCCAGCTCAAGGACATCCCGCTGTCCGATGTGCTGCCGATGATGGAAAACATGGGCCTGCGCGTGATGGCGGAGCGCCCGTACAAGCTGATGGTCGACGATGCACCGGTGTACGTGCAGGACTTCGAAGTCGAGTCGGCCATCGGCACGATCGACCCGGCCAATGCCAATGCCGCCTTCAGCGACGCGTTCGCACGCGTCTGGCACGGCGATGCCGAGAACGACGGCTTCAACCGTCTGGTGCTGGGCGCCGGCCTGGACTGGCGCCAGGTGTCGATGCTGCGTGGCTACTGCAAGTACCTGCTGCAGATCGGCGTGCCGTTCTCGCAGGCCTATGTGGAAGGCACCTTCAACCGCTACCCGCTGCTGGCGCGCCTGATCGTGGAACTGTTCGAAGCCCGCTTCGAGCCGACCCCGTCGGCCGACAAGGCAGTGCTGGACGCGCAGCTGGCCCAGTTCAAGCTGCTGGCCGGTGACGACGCTGCCACCCTCAAGCTGCTCGACGGCGTGGTCAAGGCGCGCAAGAGCGACCGTGCCGCGCGCATGGCGCTGGTGCACGAGGTGCTGGTCAAGCTGCTGGACGGCGTGTCCAGCCTGGACGAAGACCGCATCCTGCGCAGCTTCATCGGCGTGATCGAAGCCACCCTGCGTACCAGCTACTACCTGGTGCGCAAGGACGGTGTGCGCGCCGATGGCGGCCCGGCCGACTACATCAGCTTCAAGTTCGACGCTGCCAAGGTGCCGGACCTGCCCAAGCCGCGCCCGTACCGCGAAATCTTCGTGTGCGGCCCGCGCGTGGAAGGTACCCATCTGCGCTTCGGCCCGGTGGCCCGTGGCGGCCTGCGCTGGTCGGACCGTCGCGAAGACTTCCGCACCGAGGTGCTGGGCCTGGTCAAGGCACAGATGGTGAAGAACACCGTGATCGTGCCGGTTGGCTCCAAGGGCGGCTTCTTCGCCAAGCAGCTGCCGGATCCGTCGGTGGACCGTGACGCCTGGTTCGCCGAGGGCGTGGCCTGCTACAAGCGCTTCATCAACGGCCTGCTCGACATCACCGACAACATCGTCAACAACAAGATCGTGCCGCCGCAGGGCGTGGTGCGTCATGACATGGACGATCCGTACCTGGTCGTCGCCGCCGACAAGGGCACCGCCACGTTCTCCGACACCGCCAACGGCATCGCCCGTGCGCACGGTTTCTGGCTGGACGACGCGTTTGCTTCCGGCGGCTCGGTTGGTTACGACCACAAGGGCATGGGCATCACCGCACGTGGTGCGTGGGAGTCGGTCAAGCGCCACTTCCGTGCACTGGGCCGCGACTGCCAGAAGCAGGACTTCACCGTGGTCGGCGTCGGCGACATGTCCGGCGACGTGTTCGGCAACGGCATGCTGCTGTCCGAGCACATCCGCTTGGTCTGCGCCTTCGATCACCGCCACATCTTCCTCGACCCGAACCCGACCGCTGCCAGCTCGTTCAAGGAACGCGCGCGCATGTTCAAGGTGCCGCGTTCGAGCTGGGCGGACTACGACAGCAAGTTGATCAGCAAGGGCGGCGGCATTTACCCGCGTTCGCTCAAGTCGATCGAGATCACCCCGGAAGTGCGTGAAGCACTGGGCATCGACGCCAGCATCAAGGCGATGAACCCGACCGACCTGATCAATGCCGCGCTGAAGGCGCCGGTTGACCTGCTGTGGAACGGCGGCATCGGCACCTACGTCAAGTCGGCAACCGAGACCAATGCCGATGTCGGCGACCGCGCCAACAACGGCCTGCGCGTCAACGGCGGCGAGCTGCGCTGCAAGATCGTGGGCGAGGGCGGCAACCTGGGCATGACCCAGCTTGGCCGCATCGAGGCCGCGCAGGTTGGCGTGCTGCTCAACACCGACTTCATCGACAACTCGGCCGGTGTGGATACCTCCGACCACGAAGTCAACATCAAGATCCTGCTCAACGACGTGGTGCGTGCCAAGAAGCTCACCGTGGAGCAGCGCAACAAGCTGCTGGCCTCGATGACTGACGAGGTTGGCGAGCTGGTGCTGATGGACAACTACCGCCAGAACCAGGCACTGAGCCTGATGGAGCGGATGAGCAGCAAGCGTCTGGGTTCCAAGCAGCACTTCATCCGTACGCTGGAGAAGCAGGGCCTGCTCGATCGCCAGATCGAGTTCCTGCCGTCCGACGCCGAGCTGTCGGCACGCAAGCTGCGTGGCCAGGGCCTGACCCGTCCGGAACTGGCGGTGCTGCTGTCGTATTCCAAGATCGTCGCCTTCCAGCAGTTGCTGGAGTCTGACATCCCGGAAGATCCGTACCTGTCCAAGGAGCTGCTGCGTTACTTCCCGCAGCCGCTGCAGAAGAAGTACGCCGACGCGATGGAGCGTCACCGCCTGAAGCGCGAAATCATCGCCACGGCCGTGACCAACCAGACCATCAATCGCATGGGCGCCACCTTCCTGATGCGCATGCAGGAAGACACCGGCCGCACCGTGGCCGAGGTCGCCAAGGCCTACACCATCAGCCGTGAAACGCTGGATGCACGTGCACTGTGGACGCAGATCGACGCGCTCGACGGCACCTTGCCGGAAGCGGTGCAGGTGGATGCACTGGAAGTGATCTGGAAGCTGCAGCGTTCGTTCGTGCGTTGGCTGCTGACCCGTCCGGGCGTGATGCCGGGTATCACTGCCGCGGTGGAGCGCTACCAGGGCCCGTTCAACGACATCCGTGTTGCTTCTGGCGTGCTGCCGGATTCGCAGCGCCCGGCCTATGAGGCCAGCGTTGTGGCATGGAAGGAGAAGGGCTTGCCGGCGGCACTGGCACAGCAGCTGTCCGAACTGCAGTTCCTGGAGCCGGCGTTCGACATCATTGAACTGGCGCGTCCGCGCAAGCTCAAGCCGGTGGACGTGTCCAAGGTCCACTTCCGCCTGGGCGAAGCCCTGCAGATGCCGTGGCTGTTCGAGCAGATCGACGCGCTGGAGGTCAACGGCCGTTGGCATGCGGTTGCCCGTGGCGTACTGCGCGACGAGTTGGCTGCGCATCAGCGTGCCTTGACCGGCCAGGTGCTGTCGATGAAGGGTGCGACTGCCGAGGCCAAGGTGGCTGCGTGGTTGAGCCGTGATGACAGCGGCCTGCGCTTCACCCTGGCAATGCTGGCCGAGCTGGCCGAGCAGAAGACGCTGGACTACCCGACGGTGTCGGTGGCGGTGCAGCGTTTGGGCCAGTTGGCGGCGCACGGCGCTTAAAGCGTCTGGTGTTTTGGTTTGCAGAACGGGCCCTTTTGGGCCCGTTCTTTTTTGGTGAAATCAAGAGCTATCCCCTCTCCCCAACCCCCGCTTCGCGCCCCGGCCCTTGCGCTGGCGCAAGGGCGTTCGAGCAGCAGCGAACCAGTGGTTCGCAGCCTGCTGCTCTTACCCCGCAAGGGGAGAGGGGCTAGTGCACCGCGAGCGCAAGCATCCTGCGCAATTGCAGCGTTAGCCCCTCTCCCCTCGCGGGAGAGGGGTTGGGGAGAGGGGGGCTATCACTCCACCCATCAGTTACCAAGCCAACAAACGCACCCGCCGACACACCGGCAGGTTATCCTCGCTCTCCAAGCCGAACCGAAAGACGCGCCCGTGTCCCCCCGAATTGCTTTCCTCGCCAGTACCGTCGAGGCCGCACAGCAGGCTCGTACCGCCCTGGCAGCCCGTTACGGGGACCACAGCCCGGAAGAGGCCGATGTGATCTGCCCGCTGGGTGGCGACGGTTTCATGCTGCAGACCCTGCATCGCCATGGCAGCAAGGGCAAGCCGGTATTCGGCATGAAGCTGGGCACGGTTGGCTTCCTGATGAATCACCATCGCGAAGACGATCTGATCCAACGCCTGGCCTTGGCCGAACCGGCGCACCTGCGCCCGCTGGAAATGATCGCGCTGACCGAGTCCGGTACCACCACCGGCTCGTTGGCTTACAACGACGTGTCGATGCTGCGCCAGACCCGGCAGGCCGCGCATATCGGTATCGATCTGAACGGTCAGCAGCGGGTAGAAGAGTTGATCTGCGACGGCGTGCTGGTCTCCACACCTGCCGGCAGCACCGCCTACAACTACTCCGCGCACGGCCCAATCCTGCCGCTGGGCTCGAACACCATCGCGCTGACGCCGCTGGCCCCGTATCGCCCACGTCGCTGGCGTGGTGCCATCCTCAAGGCCGAGACCGAAGTGCGCTTCCGCGTGCTCGATCCCTATAAGCGTCCGGTCAGCGTCACCGCCGATTCGCACGAAACCCGCGATGTGGTGGAAGTAACCATCCGCGAATCGCGCGAGCGCCAGGTGACCTTGCTGTTCGACCCCGAGCACAACCTCGAAGAGCGCATCCTGAGCGAGCAGTTCATGGTGTGAGGGCGGGGATCGGGGCTGGCGCGATTCGGGATTGGGGGAAGCGCGCCGCTTCCGGGTAGACTGGGTCCCGTTCCTTGACCGTATTGGGTTCATCGTCCATGGGTGACAACACTCCCCGGCTGCTTACCGTCGCGGTTACTTCGCGCGCTTTGTTCGATCTGGAAGAAGGCCATGCCTTGTTCGAACGCGAGGGGCTGGAGGCTTACGCGGCCTACCAGCGGGCACACGAGGATGATGTGCTCAAGCCCGGTGTTGCCTTCCCTGTCGTGCGCAAGTTGCTGGCCTTGAATGACGGCGCGCCGCTGGAAACCCCGCGCGTCGAGGTGATCCTGCTGTCGCGCAACTCGGCCGATACCGGCCTGCGTATCTTCAATTCCATCCAGCACTACAAGCTGGATATCGTGCGCGCCACCTTTACTGCAGGTGAGCCGACCTGGCCTTACGTCAAGCCGTTCGGCACGGATCTGTTCCTGTCAGCCAATCCGGACTCGGTGCGGCGTGCCCTGGTCAATGGCATTGCTGCAGCCACCATCCTGCCGCAGTGCGCCCAGGACGTGGCCACCGCCTCGGCGGCGGCAACCGATACCGGTCGCTCCAAGACCCAACTGCGCATCGCCTTCGATGGTGATGCGGTGATCTTCGGTGATGAGAGCGAGCGCATCTCGCGCGAGCAGGGCGTGGAGGCTTTTGGCCGCCACGAGCGCGAGCGCGCGCATGAGCCGCTCAGTGGTGGCCCGTTCCGTAACTTCCTGTCCGCACTGCACGCCTTGCAGGCGGCGTTCCCGCCGGGCGAGTCGGCACCGATCCGCACCGCGCTGGTAACCGCGCGTTCGGCACCTGCGCACGAACGCGTGATCCGCACCCTGCGGGAGTGGGGCGTGCGGCTGGATGAAGCGCTGTTCCTCGGTGGCCGCCACAAGGGCCCGTTCCTTGAAGCCTTCGGTGCCGATATCTTCTTTGATGATTCGCAGCACAACATCGACAGTGCGCGTCAGCATGTGGCCGCTGGTCATGTGCCGCATGGTGTGGCCAATCCGGATTGAACCGGTTGTTTGTAGGAGCGGCGTGAGCCGCGAAGCTGGTGGCAAGACCGAATGTTTGCTGCCTGCAATTGCAGCCAATGCCGCTTCAGCAACATTTTTGGCTTCGCGGCTTACGCCGCTCCTACAAATGCGTCGCATGCTAGGATGAAGCCGCTTTCGCGGGTTCCAAGCTGAACCAGCGGTAATCCTGCCGCGCCCTGATCTGCACGAATGCAGCAGATCCCTCCCGCACAGCACCCACCCGGTGATCCAGGGGCGGGGCCTGTCCCCGACCGGTAGCGTCAACGTACCTGCCATTCCCTTTCGCGCTGCCTTGCGTGGCGGCCGGGTGTTTCGCGCGCCGCGCGGGACCGGACGCATTGTCTCTCCTGCACGGCGCATATCGCGCCCTTGCGCAGTGCCGTCGCGTTTACGCGATTGCAGCTACACAGGAGAAACAACCCGAATGACCATGCGTATCGCCATTCTTGGAGCCGGCCCGAGCGGCCTGGCGCAACTTCGTGCCTTTGAATCCGCCCGTCGAGGTGGGGCTGAAGTGCCAGAGATCGTCTGCTTTGAAAAGCAATCGGATCTCGGCGGGATGTGGAACTACACATGGCGTACCGGGCTGGATGCTTATGGCGAACCCGTGCATGGCAGCATGTACCGCTACCTCTGGTCGAACGGCCCAAAGGAAGCGCTGGAGTTTGCCGACTACAGTTTCGAAGAGCATTTTGGCCGCCCGATCGCCTCCTATCCGCCACGCGCCGTATTGCGCGACTACATCATGGGCCGCATCGAAAAGAGCGGCGTGCGTGATCAGATCCGCTTCAACATGGCCGTGCAATGGGTCGACTACTCGGAGGAGACCGAGCGCTTCACCGTTACTGTGCGTGACCTGAAGAAGGATGAGTTGCTTACCGAGGAATTTGATCGGGTCATTGTTGCCACGGGCCATTTCTCCACCCCGAATGCGCCGTTCTTCGAGGGCGTGGATCGCTTCCCGGGGCGCGTGCTGCATGCGCATGACTTCCGTGATGCCTGCGAGTTCGCCGACAAGGACCTGCTGCTGGTGGGTAGCAGTTACTCGGCCGAGGACATAGGTACGCAGTGCTACAAATATGGCGCAAGGTCGGTGACCTTCAGCTACCGCAGCGCCGCTACCGGTTATGACTGGCCGGCGGCGTTTGAAGAAAAGCCCTTGCTGCAGCGCGTGGAGGGCAACACCGCGCACTTCATCGATGGCAGCAGCAAGGACGTGGATGCGATCGTGCTGTGCACTGGGTACCAGCATCATTTCCCGTTCCTGCCCGATGCATTGACCTTGCGCACCCGCAACAGGCTGTACCCGGGTGATCTGTACAAGGGCGTGTTCTGGATCGACAACCCCAAGCTGATCTATCTGGGCATGCAGGACCAGTACTACACCTTCAACATGTTCGATGCGCAGGCCTGGTATGCGCGCGATGTGATCCTTGGCAGGATCACGCTGCCGGCGAGCAATGCAATGCGTGCAGACAGCGAAGCCTGGCTGGCGCGTGAGGAGGCGACGACTTCGGCGGCGCAGGACATCGACTTCCAGACAGAGTATGTGCGCGATCTGCTCGATGCCACCGACTATCCGGACTTCAACGTCGAGGCCGTGGCCACGCTGTTCAAACAGTGGAAGCACGACAAGAAGAAGGACATCCTTGGCTATCGCAACTACAGCTATCGATCGGTGCTGACCGGCACGCTGGCACCGCTGCATCACACCCCTTGGATGCAGGCGATGGATGATTCGCTGGAGGCTTTCCTTGCCGACAGCGTCATCGAGGAGCAGCCGCGCAGGATTGCCTGATGGAGATGGCGCCGGTCAGCCCGGCGCCTGTCCCAGTGGCAGCAGGATATTGGTCAGTCGCCAGCGCAGCCCCTGGCGACTGAGCACGAATACGACCTCACGCCCGTCTTCCAGATGGGTCGTGGCGGTGTAGCGCGACAGCGATTCGTAATGACCGGTGGTGTTGGCCAGCGGCTTGGCCGGCGAGGGCGGTGCCCAGGTGTCGCCGCCGACGGTATCGCCGATGGCTCGCTTCCACAGGCTGTCCCCCTGCAGCAGGGCGGCAATGCCCAGGGGGGTGACGAAGGTGTCGACACCTGCGCCGGTGAGGTTGCCGGCCACGCCAAGCGCGACCTGGCCGAACAGACTCGACTGCATGTCGCTGCCGGCGCGGCGCACGATGTAATCGTTGATCTGCGCCTTGATGTTGACCCGCACCGCGCCGAAGTCGACGTGTCGCGCCAGCTTGCCGGTGTCACGCTGTTCGATCGCCTGGCTGATGCCGCGGATCGCCAGATAGGGGCCGCCGATCACGTAGGCGGCCAGCAGCACTGCGATGGCGATGGCGGTGGCGAGTATCCACTTCTTCATTGCGTTGCTGTCCTCGATATCAGGAATGTGCGGGGATGCTGGCTTCGGCCCAGCGGCGCAGCATCACCAGGGTTTCGGCCCAGGCCTGGCTGCAGAAGCCCAGGTACTCGCTGTCGCCATTCCAGCCCAGGTGATGGAACTCGAGCACGGTCATCGGCTCGCCTTCGTGCGGCAGGCCGCGCCAGGCGCCAGGGCTGGCGCGGCGTGACAGGTCGAAGCGGATTTCGGTACCGGTCCAGGCCGAGGCCGGACTTTGCGGCGGGTGGCGGCTGATCACTTCCCAGCGGATGCAGCGCTCGGGAATGATCTCCAATACCTTCAGCGCGACCACGCCGTGGCCGGAGCCGGGGTTGTGGCTGATCACGGTGTCGCCATCGATCACGGACTGCTGGTGCGCAATCCACCATTGGCTCAGCCCCTCGGCCGTGGCCAGTCCGGCGTATACGGTGGCCAGCGGGGCATCGATCCAGACTTGCAGGTGGATGCTGGTCATGGCGGCTTCCTGTCGAAGGTTGCCGCCAAGCGTGCCGCAAACCAGGTTGGTTTGCGTGAAGCCCGCGCCAATCAGAATTCCAGGTCCAGCGCAGCGCACAGGTAGTCGACGAACGGGCCGAGTGCGGCAAGGTCCTTGGCCAGGGTCTGGCGCAGGCGCGGGCCGGTCATCACCTCGTCGTCCAGCGAACGCCACAGCACCCAGTTGCGGTGCTTGAGGTCGTCGATGAACTCGAAGTCGGCCGGGAAGCCGCGCGGTGGCCGTACCAGCTTCTCGCTGCTCTCGAACTCGTAACGCTTGCGCGTGGCCGGCGCATGCGCGGCGGCCTTCCAGCTGCCGGGGTTGTCGAGGATGAACTGGCGCAGACGGCGCTGCACGTCCGGTTCCGGGTGCCAGATGCCGGCGCCGACAAAGCTCTCGCCGGGCGCCAGATGGATGTAATACGACGGCGCTGGCACCTGCTTGCGGCGCTCATGGAACAGGCGTGCACCCTGCCAGGTCTTGTACGGTGCCTTGTCGTGGGAGAAGCGCGAATCACGGTAGATGCGGAACAGCGAGCCGCCAACCGTGCGCGGGTCAGCCTGGAAATGGGTGCTGACTTCGCTCAGGTCCGGCTGCAGGTCGGTGATCAGGCGCAGGAACGGCTGCCGTACATGATCCTCGTACTGCTGCTTGTGTTCGGCAAACCAGGTCTTGTCATTGTGGCGGGCCAGCCCGCGCAGGAACTTGAAGCTGGCATCGCTGAAATATTGGGTCATGGTGTGTCCTGCAGGGTATGGCGCCACTGGTCCAATGCATCCAGCAAGGCCAGTGAGGCCGGGTTGTCCTTGTGTTCTTCGCGCAATTGGGCGATCTGCGCGATGTACTCGGGCAAGGTCTGCTCGGCCAGGCCGGGGGTGGTGAAGCGTTGCTGACGATACGCATCCCAGCGTGAGCGCGCGGTGGCGTCCAGGGTTTGCGGGTGGTTGCGGGCGCGGTAGCGGAACAGCAGCTCGGGCAGGCGCGGGTCGCGGAAGCGCTGTTCCAGCTCGGCCAATGCGTCCGGCGGTGCAGTGCGCACCTTGCTGAGCAGGCCCTTGTCGCCTTCAGCCAGGAAGCCGTCATACAACGAGGCATCGGCGTCGATCGGACCGTCGTTTACGCGCTCACGCGCGAACACCTGGCGCGCCTTCTCGGCCAGTTGCGGGCCAAGTTCGCGCAGCTTTTCTGCCTTGGCTTCAATTGCCGCAGGATCAATCTGCAGGCGCTCGAAATCAGCCTCGCGCAGGTGATTCCAGGCAACCAGCGCCGGCACCTTGTTGAGGTGGACTTCCTTCAGCGGAATCCGTTGCTGGCCTTCGGGCAGGTCGGCCGCGCGGGTATACAGGCGTGCGGTGATTTCTTCGACCGACAGCTCCAGCAAGGGCTCGATATCGCCTTCCAGGTCGAACACGATCACCCGGTTGTTGATGTGCGGATGACGTGCCAGTGGCAGCACAGGTGCGGCGCACAGGCGGCTGGCCGGATAGCGCATCGAGATGTGCAGCACCGGCTCCATCGCCACCACGTCGAGCAGGCTGCCGACATAGCGCTTGTCGCGCAGGCGCAGTGCGTAGTCCCACATGCGCGGTTGCGCCTCACGGAAGCGCCGGGCCATGCCGATGGTGGCGTAGACGTCGGATAGCGCTTCGTGGGCGTCGCCCTCGCGCACATCATTGGCCAGCGCCAGGTGTTCGAGCTTGAAGGAAGTGGCGCCATCTTCGCGCCTGGGCCAGTTGATGCCGTCCGGGCGCAGCGCGTGAACCAAACGCAGCATGTCGAGCAGGTCCCAGCGCGAATTGCCGCTGCGCCATTCACGCTCGTAGGGATCATGGAAGTTGCGGAACAGGCCGTAACGCACGAACTCATCATCGAAGCGCAGGGTGTTGTAACCCAAGGTGCAGGTCTGCGGCTTGCTCATCAACTCGTTGATGCGGGCGAAAGCCTCTGCCTCGCTGACACCTTCGGCCAGCGCATGCTGCGGGGTGATGCCGGTGATCAAGGTGGCGACCGGCGAGGGCAGCAGGTCGTCGGCCGGCTTGACGTAGAAGCTGACCGGCTCGTCGATGATTTTCAGGTTGGCATCGGTGCGCACCGCGGCGAATTGGGCGATGCGGGTGCGGCGCGGGTCCTGGCCGAAGGTTTCCAGGTCGTAGAACAGGAAGCTCTCGGCCATCAGTGTGCTCCTTCCAGCACCGGCAGCCGAGCATGGACGATCTGCTCCAGCGCGGCCCAGTCGATGTTGTCCAGCGAGTCGTGGCCGGCGGTGGCGTCGGCAAGGATGGTCTGCTGCAGACGGGTGCGTTCAAGCGCGACTGCATACGGCGTGTGCAGGAAGGTGACCATCGTGTAATGCGGCACGAAACGGGTTGGCCAGCGTGCCTGCAAGGCGTGCTCCAGCTCGCGCTGCAGCAGGTAGCTTGGATCGGCGACGCGGTCGCGCATCTCAAGATAGTTGTCCAGGGCCATCTGCTGGATGGCGGCGGCATTGGGTTTGCGCTCGGCTTCAAACGCGGCGAAGGCTTGTTCGGTGCCTGGATGCTCGGCCAGGCAGCGCGCCAGCACCACACAGTCCTCGAACGCGCAATTCATGCCCTGGCCGTGGAACGGCACCATCGCATGCGCGGCATCGCCAATCAGCACCGCCTTGCCGCGCTGATGCCAACGTTCCAGGTACAGCGTGCCCAGCAGGCCGGGCGGATGCTGCTCCCAGTCGGCGCGCAGGTCCGGTATCAACGGCAGCGCATCAGCGAAGTCGCGCTGGAACAGCGCCTCCGCCTCGGCACCGTTGCGCACCGTTGCGAAGCTGGGCTCGCCCTCGTTGGGCAGGAACAGGGTGACGGTGAAGGTGCCTTCGTCATTGGGCAGGGCGATGCACATGTAGTTGCCGCGCGGCCAGATGTGCAGGGCATTGGCTTCGATCTGGAAGCTGCCGTCGGCCGCGGGCGGAATCTCCAGCTCCTTGTACGAATGATCGAGGAACTCGATGCGCTCGCCCAACGGCAGCTTGCGGTTCATTGCTGCACGCAGCGCGGAGCCGGCGCCATCGGCACCGATCAGCGGCGTGTTGAAGTGGATGTCGTGCGGCTGGTCGTCGCGGTCATCGATGAAGCGTGCATAGCCTGCATCAAAGTCAACGGTGTGCAGGCGACGGTGGAAATGCACGGTCGCACCGGCTTCTTCGGCCAGTTGCAGCAAGGTGGTGTTGAGGTCCTTGCGATGCACAGACCAGATCACTTCGCTGTCATCACGGCCGTAACGCTGCAGGTCGGGCGCGCCTTCGCGCGGGTGCACCATGCGCCCACGCATCATCACCGCCTTGGCCATCACTTCGTCTTCGACGCCGGCCTGGCGCAGGGCATTGCGGCCGCGTTCGGCAAGCGCAAGATTGATCGAGCGACCGGACTCGTAATCGGCGATACGCGGATCGCCGCGACGTTCATAGACAGTGATCTTCCAACCCTGCCGCGACAGCAGGATTGCGAGTAGTGAGCCGGCCAGGCCGGCGCCGATCAGGGTGAGGCTGCGTGAGGTGGGGGTGTTCAAGTCACAGTATTCCGTTGGTCAGACGCCAGCCCAGGTTTCCACTTCATCGACGAAGCGGTAGACATCGCTGTAGCGGTTGTACAAAGGCGTGGGCGAGATGCGGATGACGTCGGGTTCGCGCCAGTCACCGAGCACGCCGACCGACTGCAGGTACTCGAACAGCGAGCGCCCCTGCGCACGGCCGCCGGCCACGCGCAGCGACAGCTGGCAGCCACGGCGTTCCGGTTCGGCCGGGGTGATGATCTGCAGCACGTGGTCCAGGCGCGCACGCACCATGGTTTCCAGGTAGCCGGTGATCTTCAGTGACTTGGCGCGCAGTGCAGCCATGCCGGCCTCGTCGTACAGCGCCAGTGATGCACGCAGCGGGGCAAGGCCGAGTACCGGGGGGTTGCTCAGCTGCCAGCCTTCGGCGCCGAGTTCGGGCACGAACTCCGGCGCCATCTGGAAGCGGGTGGCCTGCTCATGGCCCCACCAGCCGGCGAAGCGAGGCAGCGAGGTGTCGTTGGCATGGCGTTCGTGTACGAAGGCGCCGGCAACCGCGCCGGGACCTGCATTCAAGTATTTGTAGTGGCACCACACCGCGAAATCGGGTGCGACATCGTGCAGGTTCAATGGCACGTTGCCGACCGAGTGGGCCAGATCGAAACCGATGTTGGCGCCGTGCGCGCGGGCGAGGCGGGTGATTGCGTCCAGATCGAACACCTGGCCGGTGCGGTACTGCACGCCCGGCCACAGCACCAGTGCGACGCGCTTGCCGTGTTCGCTGATGGCCTGCTCGATGGCCTGCATCGAGATGGTGCCGCTGGCTTCGTCCGGCTGCACTTCGATCAGGTCGGTGGCCGGGTTGAAGCCATGGAAGCGGATCTGTGCCTCGACCGCGTGGCGGTCGGTCGGAAAGGCGCCGGCTTCCATCAGGATTGCCGGGCGCTCGCTGCTGGGGCGGTAGAAGCTGACCATCATCAGGTGCAGGTTCACGCTCAGCGTGTTCATCGCGACGACTTCGTGCGGCAGCGCGCCGACCACGCCGGCCAGCGAATCGCGTACCAAACGGTGATAACTCAACCACTGCGTCGGCCCGGTGAAGTGGCCCTCGACAGCGATGCGGCCCCATTGATCCATCACCTCCTGCACCATCGCCTGCGCACCGCGCGGCTGCAGGCCCAGCGAGTTGCCGACGAAATAGGTTTGATCAGCACCTTGGTGCTGAGGAATCAGGAACTGGCCGCGCAGGTGGCGCAGCGGGTCGGCGGCATCAAGCGCGGTGGCGTGGGCAGGTGACAGCGTTTCGTTCATCGGTGCGGACACGTCGAGGATGTAGCCGCAGTGTAACCGCGCCCGGCCACTCAGACCTCGGGCGTGGCTGGTTTGGGTAGCGGATGTACAGCCCCGCATTGTGTGCAGGTACGGTGTTCGGTCGATGCGTGGAACCGGTCGAAGACCTTCGGCAGATCGGTCTCGATGTTCTTCAGGTGGAAGAACTCTTCGTAGATTTTGTGATTGCACTGCTGGCAGAACCACATGAAGCCATCGAGCTCGTGGTCCAGGCGCTTGCGCTCGACCACCAGGCCGATCGAACCGGGCATGCGCTGCGGCGAATGCGGCACGCGGGGTGGCAGCAGGAAGATCTCGCCGGCGCGGATAGGGATGTCGCGTACTGCGCCATCTTCCTGTACGCGCAGCACCATTTCGCCTTCCAGCTGGAAGAACCATTCCGGGCCCTCGTCCCAGTGGTAGTCGTTGCGGCTGTTGGGGCCGGCAACCACCATGACGATGAAGTCACCGTTCTCGATCATCTTGTTGCCTACGGGAGGCTTCAGGAGATGGCGGTGTTCTTCGATCCAGCCGAGCAGGTTCAGGGGTAGGGGGAGCATGCGGGGCCTGTTTGGTGAGGATGGCAGTTTCCTTCTCCCTGCGGGAGAAGGTGCCCGAAGGGCGAAGCTTTTGAACTTCCTTCTCCCCTCGGGAGAAGGTGCCCGAAGGGCGGATGAGGGCCGGTTGTGCCTTGAGCGCGGACCTACCCTCACCCCAACCCCTCTCCCGCAGGGAGAGGGGCTTTCAATCTCAATGCCTTTTGCCCTTCCGCGGCACGAATGACAAGGCCTTCTCATACGCAGGCTGCAGCTCTTCCGGTGCGCCCACATCAATGCCCATCTCGCTGACGCGACCGTCGCGCAGGCTGTAGACCCAGCCGTGCACCATCAGCTTCTGGCCACGGGCCCAGGCGTCCTGCACGATGGTCGAGCGGCAGGCGTTGACCACCTGCTCGATCACGTTCAACTCGCACAGGCGCGCGTGGCGCAGCTCCGGGTCGTCGATCTGCGACAGGATGTCGTCGTGCTTCTGTGCGACATCTCCGACGTGACGCAGCCAGTTGTCAGCCAGGCCTACGCGCACATGGTTCAGTGCTGCATGCACGCCGCCACAGCCGTAATGGCCAACGATCAGGATGTGCTTGATCTTGAGCTGGTCTACCGCGTACTGGATCACGCTCAGGCAGTTCAGGTCGGTGTGCACCACCACGTTGGCGATGTTGCGGTGGACGAAAATCTCGCCTGGCGCCATGCCGATGATCTGGTTGGCCGGGACGCGCGAGTCGGAGCAACCGATCCACAGGTATTCCGGGCTCTGTTGCTTGGCCAACTGATGGAAGAAGTCGGGATCTTCCTTCTCGATCCGGTCCGCCCATTCGCGGTTCTTCTGCAGCAGGTTATGGATGTCTTTCATGGTGAAGCTTCCCTTGCGATCTTGAGGGGGAGGGCGCTGCTGCGCGTTTGCACGGCAGCGTCGCGGGAAACGGGGCGCGGCTCAGGCATTGGGCTGGTCACCGCGCTCACTGCGGTAGAGCTGCATCCACTGCGCCAGTTCGCAGGCCTCTGGCGTGGCCAAGGCCTGCAAGGCCGCGATCACCGCCAGCTGGTTTGCCTGCGGGTGGTTCTGGCTCAGTTTCAGTTTGATCTGGACCTGCTGCACGTCCAGGCGGAAGCCTACGATGGCGCGCAGCGATGGGGCGTGATCATCCAGGCTGGCATCAAACTGCCAGTCCTGGCCGACGCTGGCCTCGAAGAAGTTGCTGGTGTCCGACAGCAGCTGCGCCAATGCCGCCGTGTCATCGAAGCTGTGCAGTTCGCCGACAAGTTCAGCGGCAGCGTAGTTCCAGGTGGGGACGCGCGCCGCGCTTTCCTTGTCCGGATACCAACTGGCCGAGACGTAGCCCTGCGGGCCGTTGACCAATACCTTGGCGCGGCCGAGCTGGCGGGACTGTTTGTTGGCCCTGGCCCAATGGCCGATCAGCTCGACTTTGTCCCCGTCGCGCCGATAAAGCACCGGCACGCGGGTCAGTTCGGGCAATCCATCGCCGCCGGTGGTCAGCAAGGTCACGAACGGGTCGCGCGCCAGCAGGCGATCCAGCCAGAGCAGCTCGGTCTCGACGAAGGCGCGCTGGGCGAACACGAAAGGCCGCTTAGACCCGGGTGCCGAGCAGCTGCACCATGCGCTCGCGCAGCGTGTCGTCGTCGCCCTGCG
The DNA here is from genome assembly GCF_056760175.1 of Stenotrophomonas sp. STEN021. Classification (NCBI taxonomy): domain Bacteria; kingdom Pseudomonadati; phylum Pseudomonadota; class Gammaproteobacteria; order Lysobacterales; family Lysobacteraceae; genus Stenotrophomonas; species Stenotrophomonas sp. STEN021. The sequence goes on from NZ_JBRREH010000032.1 coordinate 22,529, forward strand.
GTGGGCTCACTTCGTGCAGCGAGAAACCACGATGCAACGCGTCTTCTTCGTCCAGGCCATCAAAGGCGACGAACTCGGCGTCAAACAGCTGTGCGCGGGCAGTGTCTTCACTGTCATAGCTCAGCGTGTTGCCATCGCTGTCCAGGATCTCGGCGGTGCCGCCCGGACGGACCCGCAGGCGTGCCCAGATCAGGGTGCCGCCGAGTTGTGCCAGCCACCACTGGTCGGGAATGTTCTCGAAATCAGTCATTTCAGTACCTGCGAAAAAAGCCACAACAGCAGTGCCATGCCCAGTCCGCCGAGCATCACCAGCAAGGCGATGCGGGCGGGTGTGGCCAACCCGGACAGCGAGCGGTCGGCGATGCCGGTGAAGCCGCGGCCCAGCAGCCAGCGCAGGCACTCTGGTTTGAGAAAGGCGCCGGCACCGAATTCGGTGGCCAGCGCCGGATGCCGGTCGCGGATATGGACCAGCGTCAATGGCCAGAAAATCAGGAAGGCGCTGAGGCCGGCAATGGCCACGCCAACGAAGCAAAGAGCGAAGAACAAGGTCAACGGCACCGCCTCCTGTTACTGGATCAGATGAATCAGAACTCCGCCGAACCCGGTGCGCGCGGGTAGGGGATTGCATCCCGGATGTTGGACAGGCCGCAGACGTAAACCACCAGACGCTCGAAGCCCAGGCCGAAACCGGCATGCGGCACCGAGCCGTAGCGACGGAAATCGCGGTACCACTGGTAGTGCTCCGGATCCAGGCCGAACTGCGCCATGCGTGCGTCGAGCACGTTCAGGCGTTCTTCGCGCTGGCTGCCGCCGATGATCTCGCCGATGCCCGGGGCCAATACGTCCATCGCGGCGACGGTCTTGCCGTCGTCGTTCAGGCGCATGTAGAAGGCCTTGAAGTGTTCCGGGTAGTTGGTGACCACGACCGGGCGGCCGACGTGCTCCTCGGTCAACCAGCGCTCGTGCTCGGTCTGCAGGTCCAGGCCCCATTCGACCGGGTAGTCGAACTTCTTGCCGGACTTCTGCAGCAGGCTGATCGCGTCGGTGTACTCGATGCGCTCGAACGGTGCGTTGACGAAGGCTTCCAGACGGGTGATGGCGTCCTTCTGCACGCGCTCGGCGATGAAGGCCATGTCGTCGGCACGCTCGTCGAGCACGGCGCGGAACAGGTACTTCAGGAATTCTTCGGCCACGCGCGCGTTTTCGGCCAGGTCGGCGAAGGCGATTTCCGGCTCCACCATCCAGAATTCGGCCAGGTGGCGGGTGGTGTGGCTGTTCTCGGCGCGGAAGGTCGGGCCGAAGGTGTAGACCTTGCTCAGTGCCAGACAGTAAGCCTCGACGTTGAGCTGGCCGGACACGGTCAGGAAGGTTTCCTTGCCGAAGAAGTCGCGGCTGAAGTCGATTTCACCGTCACCGGTGCGCGGCAGGTTGGCCATGTCCAGCGTGGATACGCGGAACATCTGGCCGGCACCCTCGGCATCGGAGCTGGTGATGACGGGCGTGCTGATCCAGTAGAAGCCGTTCTCGTGGAAGTAACGGTGCACGGCCTTGGACAGGCAGTCGCGGATACGGGTGACCGCACCGAACAGGTTGGTGCGCGGGCGCAGGTGCGCCACTTCGCGCAGGAACTCTGGCGACATCGGCTTGGGCTGGATCGGGTAGGTCAGCGGATCTTCGACCCAGCCGACGATTTCGAGGCTCTGCGCCTGGATTTCGAAGCTCTGGCCCTTGCCCTGCGACTTGACCAGGGTGCCGGTGGCGATCACCGAGCAGCTCGGGGTCAGCTTCTTGATGTCTTCGAAATTGGACAGCGCTTCGGTGGCCACGACCTGGATCGGGGCAAAGCCCGAGCCATCGCTGACGTTGACGAAGGCCAGTCCAGCCGAGCCGCGCACCGTGCGGACCCACCCGCGGACTGTGACTTCTCCGCCTTCCGGGAATTTCCCGGCAAGGGCGTGTGCAACGCTGACCACCGTCATGACTTGAATCCTCTGTTGATCGACTCGATCTGTGAATGCGAGATTTTAGCGGTTCAACGCCCGGGCAGGCGAGCATTTATCCACGCTTGCAGTCCGCCGGGCCGCCCACATCTATAATTGGACCGTAATTCTGCTGGAGTCGCCCCACCATGGCTGTTCATCTGACCCCCATCGCCCATTCCCGCGTGCAGCGCTTCGTCAGCGGCACCCCGGGTGCGCTTGGCCTGCGTTTTGGCGTGACCCGTACCGGTTGCTCGGGTTGGGGCCACATCACCGACCTGGCCAAGGATGAGCGTGAGGGCGATACCGTGTTCGAGCAGGACGGCGTGCGCATCTACGTGGACGCGCAGAGCCTGCCGCTGGTGGACGGTACCGAAATCGACTTCGGCAAGCAGGGCCTGAGCGAGACCTTCACCTTCAAGAATCCCAATGCAGCGGCCGAATGCGGCTGCGGCGAGAGTTTCACTACCGACGATATGCACCGCTGAGCAAGGCGGCAGTTGCTGGATTGTGGGAGCGGCGTAAGCCGCGAAGCAGGTGCGGTGTCGAGGCCGGCAAGGTTCGGCGCAAAGGACGCCTTACCCTGTAGAGCCGAGCCATGCTCGGCTGAAGCGTTCCCGGTGGCGCGGGATTCTGCATAAGGCCTCTGCCGAGCATGGCTCGGCACTACAGGTTGGCGTTGCCAGGAAATCCCCTGCCGAGCATGGCTCGGCACTACGTCAGTCGGTGGCCAATTGCGCGGATGCGCCCTGACGGCGCTGCAGCGCCACCGCAATACCCCACAGCAGCAGGCCTAACGCAGCGGTTGCTGCGCCCACATAGCCGGTGGAGGCGTGGCCATAACCTGCGCCGATTGCCATACCGCCCAGCCACGGGCCCAGCGCATTCGCGGTATTGAAGGCGGCATGGTTGGAGGCGGCGGCCAGGGTCTGGGCCTCGCCGGCCGCGTCCATCAGGCGGGTCTGCAGGGCGACGGCCAGCGCGCCCATCGTGCCCACGGCGATGATCGCCGGCACCATTGCCCAGGCCGAGTTCGCGGCCAGCGGGAACAGCATCAGCACCACTATGGACCATGCCAGCAGCACGCCGGCGGCGCGAAACTGCAGCCGGTCGACCAGCTTGCCGCCGGCAACATTGCCGATGATCGCGCCGACGCCGAACAGGCCGACCGCGACCGGCATCCAGCGCTCGTTGACGCCGGTGACGTTGACCAGAGTGGGGGCCAGATAGGTGAATACGCAGAACATGCCGGCAAAGCCGATCGCGCCGATGGCCAATGCCAGCCATACCTGGGTGGTGTTGAAGGCGCGCAGCTCGCGCATCGGCGAAGTGCGAATCTCATTGGGGTCTGCCGGCAATTGCCGGGCGACCATCGTCACTGTGGCGAGGGCGAACAGGCTGACCAGCACGAAGGCGCTGCGCCAATTGAACTGCTGGCCCAGCCAGGTGGTGAGCGGATTGCCGAGCAGGATGGCGATGGACAGGCCCAGCAGCACCTTTGAAACGGCTGCGCCACGCTGTTCCGGTGGGCTGATCGAAGCGGCAACCAGCATGGCCACGCCGAAGTACGCGCCATGCGGCAGGCCGGCGACGAAACGCGCCAGCAGCATCGTGTGATAGCTCGGGGCCAGTGCACTGGCCAGGTTGCCGATGGCGTAGAAGCCCATCAGCCACAGCAGCAGGCTGCGGCGGCGCAGGCTGGCGCCGGCAAAGGCCAGTAGTGGTGCGCCGACCACCACGCCGATGGCGTAGGCGCTGATCAGGTGACCGACCTGGGCTTCGCTGATTGCCAGGCCGCGGCTGATTTCCAGCATCAGGCCCATGCTGGCAAATTCGCTGGTGCCGATGGCAAAACCGCCCAGTGAGAGCGCAATGAGAATGAAAGTGCGCTGGCGCGGCGTCAGCTGCGCTGCCAGGGAGAGCGTGGAATTCACGTCGGGCGGTCCGGGGAGGGCGTGGAATCGGTTACATAGTGTACTGTTGCGACGCAGCATCCGCAGCCGCCGAGGTCTGCTCCAGTGCCGGATACTGTGTTGCACGGGCCGGGGCAGCTTGCCTCCAGTTCACTTCCAGTGGATAATGCCCGGCTTCCTGCGCTCCAAGTGCAGGATTCCTTGCCCCACCGCGATACACAGCGGGGGGCTGTCCAGCCCGTCAGGGCTATATCCGAAAGGTATAAAAACATGAGTCGTCATTACGAAGTCGTGTTCCTGGTCCACCCGGACCAGAGCGAACAGGTCCCCGCCATGATCGAGCGCTACAAGGCGCTGGTCGAAGCCGGCAACGGCACCATCCACCGTCTGGAAGATTGGGGCCGCCGTCAGCTGGCTTACCCGATCCAGAATCTGGTGAAGGCTCACTATGTTCTGCTGAACATCGAAGCCGACCAGGCAGTTCTGAACGAACTGACCGAGAGCTTCCGCTTCAACGACGCCGTGCTGCGCAACCTGGTCATCAAGCGTGACGAGGCTGACACCGAGCAGTCGCTGATCATGAAGAGCAAGGACGAGAAGGGTGACAAGCCCGAGCGTGGCGAGCGCCGTCGTCGTGACGACGAAGAAGGTGCATCTTCCAACAATGACGAAGCCGGCGACGACGCCGCTTCTGCTGAATAAGGAGCACTTTCATGTCCAAGTTCTTCCGCCGCCGCAAGTTCTGCAAGTTCACCGCTGAAGGCGTGAAAGAGATCGATTACAAGGATCTCAACACCCTGCGTCAGTACCTGACCGAGAACGGCAAGATCGTTCCGAGCCGCGTGACCGGCACCAAGTCCAAGTACCAGCGCCAGCTGGCCACGGCCGTCAAGCGCGCCCGTTTCCTGGCCCTGATCCCGTACACGGACAACCACGACGTCTAATCCGATTTTTCGGAAGAACCCGCACTCGCTGCGGGTTCTCGACAGGAAATCCGGCCTTGGCCGGATTTTCCGTACCCACCGTCCTATTCGGACAGCAAGCGTTGCGGGGCCATTGGCGCCGCTAACGAATAACGGAGCTACACCATGAAGCTGATTCTTATCCAGAAAGTGACCAACCTCGGCGGCCTGGGCGACCTGGTTGACGTGAAGCCGGGCTACGGCCGTAACTTCCTCGTGCCGCAGGGCAAGGCCGTTCCGGCCACCGCCAGCAACATTGCCGAGTTCGAAGCCAAGCGCGCCGAGTACGAAGCCAAGGCCCAGGCCTCGCACAACGATGCCGAAGCCCGCGCTGCCAAGTTCGAAGGCGCCAGCGTCACCATCGGTGCGCACGCTTCGACCGAAGGCAAGCTGTACGGTTCGGTTGGCCCGCGCGATATCGCTGAAGCCTTCACCGCTGCCGGCCTGGAGCTGAGCAAGAGCGAAGTGATCCTGGGCGAAGGCGCTTTCCGCAACGTTGGCGAGTTCGACGTCATCGTCAAGCTGCACGCCGATGTGGAAACCACCGTCAAGGTCATCGTCGAAGCCGACGCCTGATCCTGCCGGACTGGTTGTAAAGAACGGGCGCCGCAAGGCGCCCGTTTCTTTTGGCTGGCCGGTGGGTCTGACCACCGGCGGCCATGGGTGTCGCTATACTCGGTTGCCAGTGCCGTGCTTTGGCTGTTGAATTCCACGGAATATCAATGACTTGAGTACGGGAAGGGAACCTCCGGAACCTCATTCCGGGTGTCGGCAGTTGCTGCCGGTATCCGCCAACAGCCCGATTCCATGCGTCTATCCACGATCAAGCTCTCCGGTTTCAAGTCGTTCGTCGATCCCACGACCTTGCACCTGCCGACCAATATGACCGGCGTCGTCGGTCCGAACGGCTGTGGCAAGTCCAACATCATCGATGCGGTGCGCTGGGTGATGGGCGAGAGCTCGGCCAGCCGCCTGCGTGGCGATTCGCTGACCGACGTGATCTTCTCCGGCTCGGCAGGACGCAAGCCGGTGTCGCAGGCGACGGTGGAGCTGATCTTCGACAACGCCGACCACACCATCTCCGGCGAGTACGCCTCGTTCAACGAGATCTCGGTCAAGCGCACGGTCAGCCGTGATGGCAGCAGCAACTATTACCTGAACGGCACCAAGTGCCGCCGCCGCGATATCACCGATCTGTTCCTGGGCACCGGGCTTGGCCCGCGCAGCTACTCGATCATCGAGCAGGGCATGATCAGCCAGATCATCGAGGCGCGCCCGGAAGATCTGCGCGTATATCTGGAAGAAGCCGCCGGTATTTCCAAGTACAAGGAACGCCGCAAGGAAACCGAAACCCGCATCCGCCACACCCGCGAGAATCTGGATCGGCTCAACGACCTGCGCGAGGAAATCGGCAAGCAGCTCGAACACCTCAAGCGCCAGGCGCGGCAGGCCGAGCAGTACCAGGCATTGCAGGAGGAGCGGCGGATCAAGGATGCCGAGTGGAAGGCGCTGGAGTACCGTGGCCTCGACGGCCGTCTGGGGGGGCTGCGCGAGGCCCTGTCACGCGAAGAGACCAAGCTGCAGCAGTTGATCGCCGAACAGCGTGATGCGGAAACCCGCATTGAAACCGGCCGCGTGCGCCGCGAAGAGGCGGCCGAGAATTTGAACAAGGCGCAGGCCGATGTCTATCAGGTGGGCAGCACCCTGGCGCGGCTTGAGCAGCAGATTCACCACCAGCGGGAAATGGCGCAGCGCCTGCACAAGGCGCGCGATGAAACCCGCCAGGCGCTGGCTGAGCTCGGCCAGCACATCAGTGGCGATGAGGCCAAGCTGATCGTGCTTCGCGAGTCGGTCGAGAACGCCGAGCCGCAGCTGGAGCAGCTGCAGGAAGACAACGATATCCGTCAGGAGGCGCTGCGCGAAGCCGAGGCCAAGCTTGCCGATTGGCAGCATCGCTGGGAAGCGCATAACCGCAATACCTCAGAGGCGACCCGCTCCGGCGAAGTAGAGCGGACCCGTGTGGATTACCTGGACAAGCAGGTCCTCGAAGCCGACCGCCGCCGCGAAGCATTGCAGGCAGAGCGCGCCGGTCTGGATCTGGATGCGCTGGCCGAAGCCTTCGAGCAGTTGCAGCTGGAGCACGAGACCCAGAAGACCGCGCTGGAAACCTTGAACGAGCAGGTCGAGCTGCGCAAGGAATCAGTGGCGGCGCTGCAGGAGCAGCAGCGTGCCGGGCAGTCGGAGCTTGCCGATGTGCGCAAGCAGGCGCAGTCCGCGCGCGGTCGGCTGTCCTCGCTGGAGACCTTGCAGCAGGCCGCACTCGGCCAGGAGCAGGGCGCGGCGGCAGCATGGCTGAAGGCGCGCGGGCTGGATTCGGCCGCACGCGTTGGCGAGCGCATCACCGTTGAGGGCGGCTGGGAAAATGCGGTGGAGAGCGCGCTCGGTCAGCTGATCGAGGGCGTGCTGGTGGATGCACCGGAGGCCTTGGTGGATGCGCTGGCCGAGCTGGGCGAAGGGCGCATCGCGCTGGTTGCCGACGCAGATGGCAAGGCTGACTTTGCGCCGACCTCGTTGGCGGCAAAAGTACAGGGGCCGTTGGCCATCCGTCGCCTGCTGGGGCATCTGCACGGCGCTGAAGACCTGGCGCAGGCGCAGCAACTGCAACGAACGCTCGGCGACAGCGAATCGGTGATCACCCGCAACGGTGAGCGTCTGGGCCAAGGCTGGGTGCGCATGTCGCGTTCCGGTGCCGCGGAGCAGGGCGCGCTGTTGCGCGAGCGCGAGATCGTCACCTTGCGCGAGCAGATCGAATCCCTGCAGGAGCGTGAGGCTGCGTTGGAGCAGCAGCTGGCTGGCTTGCGTGAGCAGTTGTTGGCTGCCGAACAGCAGCGCGAAGACGTGCAGCGCTCGTTGTATCAGGCGCATCGCGCTGGGTCCGAGCTGGCTGGGCAGCTGCAGAGCCAGCAGGGCAAGTTGGAATCCACGCGCACGCGCATCGAACGTATCGAAAGCGAATTGGCGCAGCTGCTGGAAACCCTGGACGCCAGTCGCGAGCAGGCCACCGAGGCGCGCCTGCGTCTGGATGAGGCGGTGTCCAGCATGGGCGACCTGGAATCTGCCCGGCACGCGCTTGAAAGCGAGCGTGGGCAGATGAGCGAGGCCCGCGATCAGGCCCGTGATGCGGCACGCAATGTGCGCGACAGCATGCATGCGCTGGCCTTGACGCTGGAGTCGCAGCGTACCCAGATCAGCTCGCTGAGCCACGCGCTGGAACGCATGGGCAGCCAGCGTGGTCAGCTCGATTCACGCCTTGGTGAGTTGCATTCGCAACTGGATGAGGGCGATACGCCGGTCCATACCCTGGAAGCCGAGCATCAGAACGCATTGGCCGAGCGCGTCCGCGTGGACCGTGTGCTGGCCGAGGCGCGGACCTTGCTCGATGGTATCGATCACGAGTTGCGTGGATTGGAGCAGACCCGTCATCAGCGCGATGAACAGTCGCTGGCCCAGCGCGAGCGCATCTCGCAGCGCAAGCTCGATCAGCAGGCCTTGGTGCTCAGCGCCGAGCAGCTGTCGGCAGCGGTGGAGAAGGCCGGCTTTGTGCTGCAGGACGTGATCAACACCTTGCCAGAAGACGCGCGCTTGTCGGACTGGGAATCGACGGTGCACCAGATCGACGGCCGCATGCGTCGTCTGGAGCCGGTCAACCTGGCAGCCATCCACGAGTACGGCGAGGCCTCGCAGCGCTCGGAATACCTGGAAGCGCAGAACGTCGACCTGAATACCGCGCTGGAAACCCTGGAAGACGCCATCCGCAAGATCGACCGCGAAACCCGTGGCCGCTTCAAGGACACCTTCGACCGCGTCAATTCGGGTGTACAGGCCTTGTACCCGCGCCTGTTCGGCGGTGGCCATGCCTATCTGGAGCTGACCGGTGAAGACCTGCTCGACACCGGTGTGACCATCATGGCGCGGCCGCCGGGCAAGCGTGTGTCCAATATCTCGTTGCTGTCCGGTGGTGAGAAGGCGATGACCGCGGTGGCGCTGGTGTTTGCGATCTTCCAGCTCAACCCGGCCCCGTTCTGCCTGCTTGACGAGGTGGACGCGCCGCTGGACGAGGCCAACGTCGGCCGCCTGGCCAATATGGTCAAGGAAATGAGCGAGAAGGTGCAGTTCCTGTTCGTCAGTCATAACAAGGCGACGATGGAGGCTGCGCACCAATTGTCGGGTGTCACCATGCGCGAACCCGGTGTCAGCCGGCTGGTCAGTGTTGACCTGGAAGAGGCTGCCCGATTGGCGGGCGCGGCCTGACGTGCCATCCTTTAACCACCTGAACGATTAACCCGGAGACTGCAACGCATGTCTGACATGGCACTGTTGCGTATCGGCATTCTGGTTGCCGGCGTTTTGCTGGTGGCGGCCATTTTCTTTTTCAGCCGGCCCAAGCGGCTGGCCCAAGGCAAGCGCAAGGAGCCAGCGAACACTGAGCAACCGCGTCGCGAGCCGGTGCTGGGCAGTGCCGAAGGTGCTGCTGGTGCTGAGCTGGGCGAGGGTGCTGCGTCGGTTGACGGCGTAACCCAGCCCGAGCTCGGCTTGCCTGATGTGGATGAAGGCAATCCCAGTGAACTGGGCAAGCGCCCAACCCAGGATTTCGACAAGATCGTTTCGCTGTACGTGGCTGCCCGCTCCGGGCAGGTGCTGCGTGGCGAGGACATCGTGGTAGCGGCGGAAAAGACCGGCTTGGTCTTTGGCTACATGAATGTGTTCCACCGTCTGGTGGAAGGGCATTCCGAGCGCGGCCCGATCTTTTCGATGGCCAGCATCATGAAGCCGGGTAGCTTCGACATGGGCAACATCCGCGAGATGGAAACCCCGGCGATTGCCTTCTTCCTGACTTTGCCGGCGCCGATGACGGCGCTCGATGCCTGGGAAAAAATGCTGCCGACCGTGCAGCGCATGGGTGAACTGCTGGACGGCGTGGTGCTGGATGACAGTCGCAATGCCCTCGGTCGCCAGCGTATCGCGCATATCCGCGATGACCTGCGTGCGTATGACCGCCAGCATCAGGCGCCTCCTCTGACCAAATCGCCGCGTTGGTAAAGCCTTAAAAGCTACCCCCCCCCAACCCTCCCCTGGCTACGCCAAGGGAGGGAGCGTGGCTTTTTCCCCTCCCTTTGCCGCAGGCAAGGGGAGGGCCGGGGAGGGGTGCTGTTCGCAGCAAGCATCAATCACAAGCACCCCGCTTTTACCGCGCCAACACTCCGCGTAGGTAAAATTGCCGCATGAATCAAAATACCGCCGCCACCCAGCGCATCAGCGAACTTCGTCGTCAGCTGGCCGACGCCTCGCGTGCCTATCACGAGCACGACGAACAGATCATCCCGGACGTGGAATACGACCGGTTGATGCGGGAGCTGGAAGCACTCGAAGCTGCGCATCCGGAACTGGACAGCGCCGACTCCCCCAGCCACCAGGTCGGTGGCAAGCCGTCATCGCGATTCCCGGAAGTCGTTCATGCAGTGCCGATGCTCTCACTGGGCAACGCCTTCACCGATGCCGAAGTGCATGACTTCGTGCGCCGCATCGATGAACGACTGCATCGCCGCGAACTGGTCTTCTCCGCCGAGCCCAAGCTGGATGGCCTGGCCATCAACCTGCGCTACGAGAATGGCGTATTCGTACAGGGCGCGACCCGTGGCGACGGTGCCACCGGTGAAGACGTCAGTGCCAATCTGCGCCAGATCAAGGTCATCCCGCAGCAGCTGGCAGGCCAGGGTTGGCCGGAAGTGCTGGAAGTGCGTGGTGAGGTCTACATGCCGCGTGCCGACTTCGAACGTTACAACGAGCAGGCGCGCCTGCATGGCGGCAAAGTGTTGGCCAATCCGCGCAATGGCGCGGCCGGTTCGCTGCGCCAGCTTGATCCGAAGATCAGCGCGCAGCGACCGCTGAGCTTCTATGCCTATGGTCTGGGTGAAGTGTCCGGTGGCGAGCTGCCCGAGACGCATTCGGCGACCTTGGCACAGCTGGCGCAGTGGGGTTTCCCGGTCAGCGATCTGTGCAAGGTGGTGCAGGGCGCTGAAGGTCTGCTGGCGTACTACCGCGATATCGGTGAGCGCCGCGACAGTCTTGCCTATGACATCGATGGCGTGGTCTACAAGCTAGACGACCGTGCAGGCCAGCAGGAAATGGGGTTCGTCGCACGCGCACCGCGCTGGGCGATCGCGCACAAATTCCCCGCGCAGGAACAGACCACCACGGTTGAAGCCATCGAGATCCAGATCGGTCGCACCGGTGCAGCGACGCCGGTTGCACGGCTGAAGCCGGTGCACGTGGCTGGTGTCATCGTTACCAATGCGACCTTGCACAATGCCGATCAGATCGCGCGCCTGGACGTGCGTGTCGGTGATTCGGTGATCGTTCGCCGTGCTGGCGATGTGATCCCTGAAGTGGTCAGCGTGATTGTTGATCGCCGTCCTGCTGGCACGACGCCGTGGCAGATGCCGCGTGCCTGCCCGGTGTGTGGTTCGGAGATCGTGCGCGAGGAAGGCGAGGCCGCATGGCGCTGCTCGGGTGAGTTGAGCTGCCCGGCGCAACGCAAGGAAGCCATTGCCCACTTCGCCTCGCGCAAGGCGATGGATATTGATGGCTTGGGTGACAAGTACATCGAGGTGTTGGTGGATGCCGGCATCGTGCGCGGCGTCGCCGACCTGTATGCACTCAATCGCGATCAGTTGCTGGTGCTGAAACTAGCGCTGGATGCCGATTCGCCGGAAGCGCTCGCGTCGCAGCTCGGCCAGCATCTGCAGCCGGAAGGCAGTGGCGAGACGCTCAATCGCATCCTCAAACTGGATGCGAGCGACGCCTCCTGGCGCGCACAGGCCTTGTCGGTGCCGGCCAGTTTTGAGTGGAACACCAGGAAGATCGCCACCAAGTGGGCCGACAACCTGATCGCCGCGATTGCCGCCAGCCGCAACACCACGCTGGAGCGCTTGTTGTTTGCGCTGGGCATCGAGCATGTGGGCGAGAGCACGGCCAAGGCGCTGTCGGCCTGGTTTGGTGATCTTGAGTTGATCCGTCATCTGCCGTGGCCGATGTTCAAGCGCGTGCCGGATATCGGTGGCGAAGTTGCCCGCTCGATTGGCCACTTCATGGCGCAGCCGGGCAACCAGCAGGCTATTGATGCATTGTTGGAGCGTGGCGTGCAGATCAGCGATACGCACGCGCCCAATGCAAAACTGCGCGCCGATCTGAACCTGGCGACCTTGTTGGCGGATCTGGAGATTCCCAAGGTCACGTCGGTCCGCGCGCGGCAGTTGGCCGAAGCGTTCCGCTCCACGGCGGCGATCCTGGATGAGGAGGCACACAACTTCATGACCGCTGGTCTGCCGGCGGAAACCGCCAATGCGCTGGTCGCATGGTTGAACGTTGATGCCAACGCGCAGCTGTTCAGCGCTGCTGGCGCAGCATTGGAGCGATTGCTGGCGATCACGCCGATGGAGCAGCAACAGGTTGCTGGTGTGCTCGAAGGCAAGACGGCAGTGTTGACCGGCACGTTGACGCAGATGGGCCGCGACGAGGCCAAGGCCAGGCTGGAGGCCTTGGGCGCCAAGGTCGCAGGCAGCGTCTCGAAGAAGACCAGTTTCGTGGTGGCCGGTGCCGAAGCCGGCTCCAAGTTGGACAAGGCAAATGAGCTCGGCGTGGAAGTGTGGGACGAAGCACGTCTGCTCGCTTTCCTTGCCGAGCATGGAGAACAGGCGTGAGTGATATCAATGTGCGTGTTGCGCAGGCAGCCGACTTCCCGCAGCTGATCGCGATGGTTCGTGACTTCTATGTGGAAGATCAGATTCCCTATATCGCCGAACGGGTCGAGCCCGGTCTGCGGACGCTGCTGGAGCAGTCAAGCTGTGGTGCGGCGTTGCTGTTGCTGGATGGCGACAGCGTGGTGGGTTACATCACTCTGGGCTGGTGCTTCAGCGTCGAGCAGGGTGGTCGTTTCGTTTTGCTGGATGAGCTGTATCTGGGCCCGGCTGCACGTGGTCGTGGCTGGGGTCGGCAGGCCTTGGCGCTGGCCCGGGACTGGGCCGCAGGGCAGGGCGCGGCGGTGATCCGGCTGGAAGTGAACCACCACAATGCCAAGGCCAAGTCGTTGTACATGTCGGCTGGCTACCGCGACGATGAGCGCGACATCTTGACCTTGTCACTGGACGGGCACTCCGGGCGTTTGCACTCGTGATCGAGGCCCTGCGTCAGCGCGCACGCCTGAATGCATTGATCCGCGGCTTTTTTGCCGCGCGTGATGTATTGGAAGTGGAAACGCCAATCATGTCGGCTGCCGGCAATACCGAGCCGAACATCGAGGGCTTCCATACCCGATTCAGCGGCCACGTCGATGCCGGTTCGCCGCAGCGCTGGTTGCGCACCTCGCCGGAGTATCCGCTCAAGCGCCTGCTGGCTGCCGGTGTGGGTGATTGTTATGAGCTGGGACGGGTGTTCCGCAACGGCGAGGCCGGTGGTCGCCACAATCCTGAGTTCACCATGCTGGAGTGGTATCGGGTCGGTTGGGATCATCATCGGCTGATCGATGAAACCATTGCGCTGGTTCAGGAGGCATTGACGATGGTGCGGCGTCCGCCAGCATCGGTGCGCATCGTCAGCTATCGTGACCTGTTCATGCAGGCAGTGGCATTGGATCCGTTCCTGGCTGACGAAGCGCAGCTGCGCGCGGGTCTGGGCGAGGTCGGTATTCAACCCGATGGCCTGACACGCGATGACTGGTTGGATCTGCTGATGAGCCATCGCATCCAGTCGCAGTTCGCAGTCGATGCCATCACCGTGATTCATGATTGGCCGGCCAGCCAGGCTGCGCTGGCCAGGATCCGTCCGGGCACGCCGCCATTGGCTGAACGTTTTGAGCTTTATCTGGGCCCGGTTGAACTGGCCAATGGCTACCACGAGCTGAACGATGCGGTTGAGCAACGTCAGCGTTTCGAGCGTGATCTGGCGATTCGAGCGGCGCGCGGAGCTGAACAACCACCCTTGGATGAGGCGTTTCTTGCGGCATTGCCAGCGCTGCCTGCCTGTGCCGGGGTAGCGGTTGGCGTGGATCGATTGCTGATGGCCTTGGCTGGCACGCCGCGCATTGGCGATGTATTGGCATTTGATTTCGCCAATGCCTGATGCTGGTTTGCGCTCGATCATGGATCTGCCCATCGGCGGCGACGATGATAATGCTTTGCTCACAATGACTCAGGCAGTGTGTGACCATCGGAACCCATCATGACCGAACAGGGGAGCGTCTGATGAAGCGGGTCTGTGGCTTGCTGCTATTGCTGGCGCCGACAGTGCTGGCAGCCCAGGAATCTGCGCCATCAGCGACGGACCGGCAGGTGGTGCGCTGCGAATCAGGTGAGCAGCTGCGGACGTTCTGCGCCATGGATACCAGTGCAGGCGTGCAACTGGTTCGGCAGCTGTCCAGGCGTGACTGCATCCGTGAGACCAGTTGGGGTGTTGAAGGCGGTGCGGTTTGGGTGAGCCAGGGCTGCAGTGCTGAATTTGCCCGGCCGCAGGCTTCCAGTCGCACGACCCGGCGCGTGGTGCGTTGCGAGTCAAAGGGGCGGACGGAGGTTTGCCCGGTGGTGCTGCGCGGTGCGCCTGTGCGCCTGTTGCGACAGCAGTCGGTGCTGCCGTGCCGCGAAGGGCGCAGCTGGGGATATAGCGGCAAGGAAATCTGGGTCAGTCGCGGTTGCCAGGGGGTGTTCGAGGTTGGTGCCGAGGACGGTTCGGGCTTTGTCGATACCCCGCGCAGGGTGACCTGCGAGTCCAAGGGGGAGCTGCGGCGCGAGTGCGGTGTCAGTGTGACCCGTCGGGTGACCTTGGTGGAGCAGCTGTCCAAAGCGGCCTGCCGGGAAGGTGACAGCTGGGGCTGGGACCGCAATGGAATCTGGGTGGACAAGGGCTGCCGCGGCGAATTTTCCGCCGATTGAGCAGGGCTGGTTGATTCAAGGTTATTGGTCCGCGCCGGGCAGCGCCGATTACAATGGCCGGATGAACGATACCCCCGCCATTGATTACGCCCGTTACGACCATATCCGCCCGATCCGCTGGACCGGCGAGGCCCTTGAGTTGTTGGATCAACGCAAACTGCCGTTCATCGTCGAGCACGTGCTGTGCCATGACAGCGATGCGGTTGCAGCGGCAATCCATGCCTTGACCGTGCGCGGTGCGCCCGCCATTGGTATCGCCGCGGCTTGGGGTGTGGTGCTGGCTGCGCGCGAAGTGCAGGCTGATGACGGTGCGGCCGCGTTGCAGCTGTTGGCGCCGGCCCTGGATCGACTCAATGCCTCGCGTCCTACCGCCGTCAATCTGGCGTGGGCGCTGGCGCGCATGCGTCGCGCTTTGGCCGCTGCCGGCTCGGATTGGAAGCTGGCCGCCGCGCTTGAGGCGCAGGCCATCGCCGATGAGGACCTCGCTGCCAATCGCCGCATGGGTGCCCTGGGCGCAGCGTTGATCGCGCCGGGGAGTGGCGTGCTGACCCATTGCAACACCGGCTCGCTGGCAACCGCCGGCTTTGGCACCGCCTTGGGCGTTATCCGCGCTGGTGTGGCGCAGGAGCGTGTTGCGAAGGTGTTTGCCGGTGAGACCCGGCCGTGGTTGCAGGGTGCGCGACTGACCGTCTGGGAGCTGCAGCAGGACGGCATCGATGCGACCTTGATTGCTGATTCGGCGGCTTCGCACCTGATGAAGACCGGTGCGGTGCAATGGGTGATCGTCGGCGCTGACCGTATTTGTGCCAATGGCGATACCGCCAACAAGATCGGCACCTACCAGCTGGCCATTGCCGCGCGCCATCACGGCGTGAAGTTCATGGTGGTTGCGCCGTCTTCAACCGTGGACATGGGCACTGCCCATGGCGACGAGATCGAGATCGAGCAGCGCGACCCGGGTGAGCTGTTCGGTGTGGGGGGTGTGCGCACCGTCGCCGAGGGCATTGCTGCCTGGAACCCGGTGTTCGACGTGACCCCGGGCGAGCTGATCGACGCCATTGTCACCGAACGCGGCGTGATCCTGAAGCCGGACCTGGCCATCATGGCCGCCGCGTTCTCCAGCTAACCGGTAGTGCCGAGCCATGCTCGGCAGAAGCGTATGAAGGTAGTGCGAGCCATGCTCGGCAAGGGGTTTGTCGGTTAAGGCCTCGGCCGAGCATGGCTCGGCGCTACAATGAGCCCTTTGGCTTGGCGGCTTACGCCGCTCCTACATAGGCCGCCGGCAAGGCGCCTGCCGAGGATGGCTCGGCACTATCCTCCGGCTGCCCCTAAGTTCCTGATTTCTTCCGGTAAAAGCCCCGCAAATGGCGGCGAAAAACCGGCCTTTGTGATAGACTCCGCAGGTTGATCCGAGTTTCCGGCAGGGTGGCCCGTCATGGTGCCGCCAGCGGACAGGATCGCTACCTGACAACGGAACCCGAATGGCAGAAGACGCCAAGGAAATCATCCAGGTCAACCTGGAAGACGAGATGCGCAAGAGCTACCTCGATTACGCAATGAGCGTGATCGTTGGCCGTGCACTCCCCGATGCCCGCGATGGCCTCAAGCCAGTTCATCGCCGCGTCCTGTTTGCGATGAATGAGCTGGGTGCTCACAGCAACAAGGCGTACTTCAAGTCGGCGCGTATCGTCGGTGACGTGATCGGTAAGTACCACCCGCACGGCGATCAGTCGGTCTACGACGCGCTGGTGCGCCTGGCGCAGCCATTCTCGCTGCGTTACATGCTGGTGGACGGTCAAGGTAACTTCGGCTCGGTCGACGGCGACTCGGCGGCAGCAATGCGTTACACCGAGGCACGCATGTCGCGCCTGACGCATGAGTTGATGGCCGATATCGACAAGGAAACCGTCGATTTCCAGCCCAACTACGATGAAAAGGAACTGGAGCCGACGGTCATGCCGACCCGGTTCCCGAACCTGCTGGTCAATGGTTCGGCCGGTATCGCGGTGGGCATGGCGACCAATATCCCGCCGCACAACCTCTCTGAAGCCATCACCGCGTGCATCGCGCTGATCGACGATCCGTCGATCGATGTCGATGGTTTGATGGAATACATCCCGGGCCCGGATTTCCCCACCGCCGGCATCATCAATGGTACCGCCGGCATCATCGCCGGTTACCGCACCGGCCGTGGCCGCGTGCGCATCCGTGCCAAGGCTGATATCGAAGTGGCTGACAACGGCCGCGAGTCGATCATCGTCACCGAGATTCCGTACCAGGTGAACAAGGCGCGGTTGATCGAGAAGATCGCCGAGCTGGTCAAGGAAAAGAAGCTCGAAGGCATCAGCGAGCTGCGCGATGAGTCCGACAAGGACGGCATGCGCATCTACATCGAAATCAAGCGCGGCGAGTCGGCCGAGGTTGTGCTCAACAACCTTTACCAGCAGACCCAGATGGAGTCGGTGTTCGGCATCAACATGGTGGCGCTGGTCGATGGCCGGCCGAAGCTGTTGAACCTCAAGGAAGTGCTGGAGGCGTTCATCCGCCACCGCCGTGAGGTTGTGACCCGTCGCACCATCTTTGAACTGCGCAAGGCGCGTGCGCGTGCGCACGTGTTGGAAGGCCTGACCGTCGCCTTGGCCAACATCGATGAAATGATCGAGTTGATCAAGACCTCCGCCAACCCGGCTGAGGCCAAGGAGCGCATGCTCTCCAAGGTATGGCAGCCGGGTCTGGTGGGTGCGCTGCTGGGTGCCGCCGGCGCCGAGGCGTCGCGTCCGGAAGACCTGCCCAAGGGTATTGGCCTGGTCAATGGCAACTACCAGCTCAGCGAAGTGCAGGCCACGCAGATCCTGGAAATGCGCCTGCACCGCCTGACCGGGCTGGAGCAGGACAGGCTGACCGAAGAGTACAAGCTGCTGCTGGAAACCATCGCTGGCCTGATCCGCATCCTGGAGAACCCGGATGTGCTGCTGCAGGTCATCCGCGAAGAGCTGGAAAGCGTGCGCGCCGAGTTTGGCGATGGGCGTCGTACCGAGATCCGTCACAGCGAAGAAGATCTGGATATTCTCGATCTGATCGCGCCGGAAGACGTGGTGGTAACGCTGTCGCGTGCAGGCTACGTCAAGCGCCAGCCGGTCAGTGCCTACCGCGCACAGCGCCGCGGCGGCCGTGGCCGCAGTGCCGCAGCGACCAAGGACGAGGATTCGATCGAGCAGCTGTGGCTGGTCAACACCCATGACACCTTGTTGACCTTCACCAGCTCGGGCAAGGTGTTCTGGTTGCCGGTGCATCAGTTGCCGGAAGCCGGCTCCAACGCACGCGGCCGACCGATCATCAACTGGATCGCGCTGGAGAATGGCGAGCGTGTGCAGGCGGTGTTGCCGGTGCGCGAGTACGACGACAATCACTTCGTGTTCTTTGCAACCCGCAACGGTACGGTCAAGAAGACGCCGCTGAGCGAGTTCGCGTTCCGTCTGGCGCGCGGCAAGATCGCCATCAACCTGGACGAGGGTGATGCGCTGGTTGGCGTCGGCCTGACCGACGGTGAGCGTGACATCGTGCTGTTCGCCTCCAATGGCAAGACCGTTCGGTTCGGCGAGGACAAGGTCCGCTCGATGGGCCGTACCGCAACCGGCGTGCGCGGCATCAAGATGCCCAAGGGCGAGGAAGTCGTCAGCCTGATCGTCGCTGAAAGTGCCGGCGGCGTTGAGGATGAGAGCGAAGACGACAACGGCGTCGAGGAAGTGGCAGCGGATGGCGGCGAGATTGTCGAAGCTGCAGATGATGCTGGCGTGCAGTACATCCTGACCGCGACCGAAAACGGCTACGGCAAGCGCACCCCGCTGGCGGATTACCCGCGCAAGGGCCGTGGCACCCAGGGCGTGATCGGCATCCAGACCAGCGAGCGCAACGGTAAGTTGGTCAGCGCGGTGTTGCTGGGTACTGGCGATGAAGTGCTGTTGATTTCCGATGGTGGCACCCTGGTACGTACCCGTGGTTCGGAGATCTCGCGCGTCGGCCGTAACACCCAGGGCGTGACCCTGATCCGTCTGTCCAAGGGCGAGAAGCTGCAGGCGGTTGAACGCCTGGATGCGTCGCTCGAGGCTGAGGACGAGGCGCTGGAAGACGATGCCGCAGGAGCCCTGGAAACAGTCGCACCGGCAGCGCCGGAAGTCTGATTTTTCGGGGTTTGAGGTTTGGAAAAGCGCCGGCATGCCGGCGCTTTTTTTGTGCGGGCTTCGACCTCCTTTATCGGCCAGAAGCCTCAAACCCCGAGTCAAATCCCTGCGACTAATGTCGCAGCGACATTTCGTCCCAGCTGTCCGACTCTCTACCAGCAACATCCTTGGAGAGGGAGAGGCCCCAGATGTACCAGGATCTTGGTCGTAACCAGGCCAACTACACCGCGTTGTCGCCGTTGAGCTTCCTGCGCAAGGCGGCAACCGTGCATCCGCGGCGCTTGGCGGTCATTCACGGTGAGCGCCGTCTGGACTGGGCGCAGGTCTACCAGCGCTGCCGTCGGCTGGCATCGGCGCTAAAGCGCCTGGGCATCGGCAAAGGCGACACCGTCGCCGCACTGTTGCCCAATACCCCGGCAATGATCGAATTGCATTTTGGTCCGGCGATGCTGGGCGCGGTCTTGAACACGCTCAATACCCGGCTGGATGCACAGACCCTGGCGTTCATGCTGGATCACGGCGAAGCCAGGGTCATCTTCAGCGACCGCGAATTTGCACCGTTGATGGAGCAGGCGCTGGCGCTTTGCAAGTGTCCGCCACGGGTCATTGACGTCGATGATGCGGGGATTGAAAGCGGCCAATTCATCGGTGAGATCGAGTACGAGGCGCTGCTGGCTACTGGTGATCCGGAGTTCGCATTCGAACTGCCGAGCGATGAGTGGGATGCCATCAGTCTCAACTACACCTCCGGCACCACCGGCGATCCAAAAGGTGTGGTCTATCACCATCGCGGCGCGTACTTGAACGCGGTTGCGAACATCATTGACTGGGGCATGCCGCAGCATCCGGTATATCTTTGGACGCTGCCGATGTTTCACTGCAACGGGTGGTGCTTCCCATGGACCATGGCGGCGGTTGCCGGCACCCAGGTTTGTCTGCGTCGGTTTGATCGCAAGCGGGTGCTGGAGTTGATGCGCGAACATGGCGTCAGTCACTATTGTGGCGCGCCGGTAATCCACGCCGCGCTCGCGGCCGCGCCGGAAGAAAGCAAGCAGGGCCTGGTCGGGATCAAGGGACAGGTCGCAGGCGCGGCGCCACCAGCAGCAGTGCTGGAGGAGATGGAGCGCATGGGGGTGGAGATCACCCACGTCTATGGCCTGACCGAGGTCTATGGCCCCGCCTCGATCTGCCAGCCGCAGGCCGAATGGGCGCAGTTGCCGATTGCCGAGCGTGCCGAGCTCAACAGCCGCCAAGGCGTAGCCTGCCTGTTGCAGGAAGACATGCAGGTACTGGATCCGGATACCCTGCAACCAGTGCCGTGGGATGGGGTCAGCGTTGGCGAGATCATGTTCCGCGGCAACATCACCATGCAGGGCTACCTGAAAAACCCACGTGCTACGGCGGAAGCCTTCGCCGACGGTTGGTTCCATACCGGTGACCTCGCCGTGGTCTATGCCAATGGCGCGGTGAAAATCCGCGACCGCTCCAAGGATGTGATCATTTCCGGCGGTGAGAACATCTCCTCACTGGAAGTGGAAGATGTGCTGTGCCGACACCCGGCAGTATTGGCAGCGGCGGTGGTCGCGCGGCCTGATCCCAAGTGGGGCGAAACGCCTTGCGCCTTTGTCGAGTTGAAGGAGCGCTCGAAGCTTGAGGCAACAGAGGCGATCGCACATTGCCGCCAGCACCTGGCCAGCTTCAAGCTGCCGCGTCGCTTTGTTTTCGGTCCGTTGCCACGCACGGCGACCGGCAAAGTGCAGAAGTTCAGCCTGCGTGATGTGGCCAGGGAGCTGGTCGACCTGGAATGATGCTGCGGACACGCCGGAAGGACGCGTAGTGCTGAGCCATGCTCGGCAGGGGCTTTACCGGTAGCGCCCAAGCCGAGCATGGCTCGGCACTACTGGTAAAGCATCAGCCGTGCATGGCTCGGCTCTACAGGTGCGATTCGCCTCGTATCGCGGGCGTTGACTCAGTGCGGTGTCCGCACCATGCGTTCAAGCAGGTGTTCGACGATGCCAGCCGGGTTGGCGGTGCGGCCTACATGGGTCACCGAGGTCTGCACCACCGAGCTGCGTTTGGCAGTCAGGAAGTGGAAGCGGGCGCGCGGTGGCAACTGTGCAATTGGTCCTGCGCCGGGTTCGCCACGGCAGATCGCGACGATCGCATCCAGCCACGGCTGCACTGCGGCCTGATCCAGTTGCGGCGCAAACGCCTGCAGGCGCGCGACATCAATTTCAATGGCGGCTTGCAGGTGGCCTGCACTCGGGCAGGAGACGATCACGCCTACATTGATGAACTCCTCGCGCTCCACCCGCGGTACCACGCGGATGATGGCGTAGTCATAGGTATGCAGCGTGGGCACGAATGGCCTCCTGTACGAAGGCTTCGCGCAATTGCAGGCGGCGCTTCAGATAGCTGGCGTAGGCCGAACGGTAGGCGGTCACATCGGCAAAAGCGGGCTCGTTCTGCAGCCAGCTGTCCGGGATCTGCGCGACGATGCCGTCGATGACCGCGTCGGTCAGCAAGGGCGCCAACGCTGCGTCGGCTTCAGCAATGCGGCTGGCGAACGGCAGCAATACATGGTCCTTTATCAACACGAACGGCTTGCCACAGGCTTCGCCGGCGTTCTCCCAGTCGTGATGGAAGTACAGCGCCGCGCCGTGATCAATCAGATACAGCTTGCGGTGCCAGACCATCAGATTGGGATTGCGCGCGGTGCGATCGACGTTGCTGGTATAGGCATCAAACCAGACGATGCGCGAGGCCAGCTCGGCATCGGGTTGCATCGCCGCAGGATCGTAGTTGATCGCGCCGGGCAGGTAGTCGCTGCCCAGGTTGGTGCCTTCGCTGGCGCGGATCAGGTCCTGGATTTCCGGGTCGGGCTCGGTGCGGGCAAATTCGCGGTCAAGTTCAACCAGGGCGATGTCCGGCATCGGCAGGCCCAATACTTGGGCAAGCCGGCCAACCACCAGCTCGGCGATCAGTGCTTTGGGGCCTTGGCCGGCACCACGGAACTTGATGACATACATGCCATCGTCATCGGCTTCGATCACCGCTGGCAGTGAACCGCCTTCGCGCAACGGTGTGATGTAGCGGGTGGCGTGAACGGTTTTCACGGGAATGCGCAGTCTGGAAGAAGGGCAAGCCTAGCGCAAAGCCGGGCGGCCCGGTGGCAGTCGCGGTGGCTCATTGCCGGCCTTGCTTGCGCCCAGGCGGTGAGGGGGCATGCCGCAGCCCGGCGTGGTAAGGCTTGAAATCAACGTGTGGCTTGCTGGATCGCATGGCTGCTGCCGCTGCGATTGTTGCTCTGGGAGGGACTGGCAATCACCCGGTTGCGTCCCTCGTGCTTGGCTTTGTAGACGGCAAGGTCTGCGCGTTCCAATGCGTTTTCCAGATCGTCTGCTGCTGTCACCAGAGTGACGCCGAAACTGGCGGTCATGGTCTGCTTCGCCGGGGAACAGTGCATCTGGCTGAGTCCGATGCGGATACGTTCAGCGATCCGGATGGCGGTCGGCAAATCGGCGCAGCGCAACAGCAGCACGAACTCCTCACCGCCGAAACGCGCGACCAGATCGCCCGGGCGGACCATCTGCTGCAGCAGTACGCCGACCTGACGCAGCACGTTGTCGCCGGCTGCGTGGCCCCAGGTGTCATTGACCTGCTTGAAATGGTCGACGTCGCAGGCAAGCAGTGCCCAATGGTTGGCGGGAGCGTGTTGCAGGCGCTGGTTGGCGATCTCGAAGAAGGCGCGGCGGTTGAGCAGCATGGTGAGAGGGTCGTGGTTGCGCTCATGGCGCAGTTCTCCCATCAGTTGCTGTGCCAGCCCGCCGAGCAGTAGAAACAACAGCCACAGATTGAGCAGCAGGTTGAAGGCCAACATCCATAGCCACAGACCGGAGCGCGGCAAGCCGCTGCTGGTGAACCAGCCGGCCAGCAGCCAGGCCAGCAGCGGCCGCAGAATGGCGTACACCACCAGCAGCAGGTAGGTCCGGCGCAGCAGGCGTTCGAAGAGCGTGTCCGCTTGCAGGCGCCCAAACAGCGTCGGCAGTGCCAGTGCAAGCAGCAGCCCTATGCCGAGGTTGAGGGAGACGATGCGCGCGCCCAGAACGTCACTGATCCTGGAGAAGCAGAACAATGCAAGCAAGGTGATCATGCTGATGATCAATGCGGCCGGTACCGGCACTTTGCCGCCGGATCTGAGCGCGAAGCCCTGCGCGGTGGCCCAGCTGCCCGCACAGTACAAGGCACCGGTCAGCACCGACCAGGTTGCCAGCTGGGCGTTGTCCATCAGGATCTGCGCGGCCAGTGGAAAGGCGGTGCAGATATAGCCGCCAGCTAGCCATAGCAGGTAGCGGTGCTCGCGCAATGAACGCCAACCGGCCAACAACGCCAGTCCCAGCAGCAGGGAGGTGGCGGGGACCACAAGCGGGAAGTACTGTTCAGCGGTGGCGCTCAAGGGTCAAGCCACGTTCGGCGATTTGGACAGGCGAGGGTGCAAAGTATATGGGCAGGCAGGCGACATACGATGGCTGGCGCAGTACCTGCGTGGTTTTCCCTCGGCGGCGTGCCGGAGCAATGACAAAGGGACTGATGGGCCTGCTGGCGGCATTGGCGTTGGCATCCTGCAGCACACTGCCATCGCCCCCGCCGGGGCCGGCACCGGCTGTGGTGCAGGATCAGATCGTCAGGCACATTCCGCCAACCGTCCCTGACCGCCTTGGCTGGGCAGGTGATATACGCGCGGCTTTCGACGCGCAGCGCATCGAGCCTTCCGTCGAGAACATCTGCGCAACACTGGCCGTGATCGAACAGGAGTCTGGTTACCACGCCAACCCCGAGGTGCCCAATCTGCCGCGGATTGCCAGAGGCGAGATAGATCGCCGTGCCGCGGCCATGCACATACCGAAGCTGCTGGTGGATGCAGGACTGAAGGTGAAGGGCAGTGAGGGACGCAGTTACGGCGAGCAGCTGGCGCGGGTGCGCAGCGAGCGCGACCTGAGTGAGCTGTACGAGGAGATCATCGGCCGCGTGCCGTTGGGGCAGCGCTTGTTTGCCGGCAAGAATCCTGTGCAGACCGGTGGCGCGATGCAGGTCAGCATTCCGTTTGCGCAGGCCAATGCGCAGGACTACCCATACCCGGTCGGGCGCAGCATCCGCGATGAAGTGTTCACCCGCCGCGGGGGCGTGTACTTCGGCATCGCACATCTTCTCGGCTACCAGACGCCCTACACGCAAAAGGTGCATCGGTTCGCCGACTACAACGCAGGCCGCTACGCCAGTCGCAATGCCGCATTCCAGAACGCGGTGAGCAGTTTGACCGGTGTGTCATTGGCGCTGGACGGCGATCTGCTGGTGCCGGATGCGCCCATCGACAAGCCGGGCCAGACCGAGCTGGCAGTGCGCAGGCTGGCGCCGCGGCTGGGCATGGATGAGCGTGCGATACGTCATGCGCTTGCACAGTCGGATCGCTTGGAATTCAGTAGCAGCGCGTTGCATTCGCAGGTGTTTGCACTGGCCGATGCACGCGCTGGCAAGGCCTTGCCGCGCGCCTTGATCCCCGGCATCCGCCTGGACAGCCCCAAGATCACCCGCGAGCTGACCACCGAATGGTTTGCCAACCGGGTAGACAGCCGCTACCGCCAATGCCTGCAAAGGTAGTGCCGAGCCATGCTCGGCAGCGGCGTTAACGATAAGCAGATTGTAGGAGCGGCGTAAGCCGCGCAGCTGGCCCCAACAAAAATGCACGGATAACGGTAATAGGACGGAACATCCGCTTCGCGGCGTAAGCCGCGCCTACAAACAGCGTATAGTTAACGCCCCTGCCCCGCCAGGGGGGGGCCGAACATTTGAGGCCATGGGGGGTGCGGCGGTCGAACC